>JADFIX010000074.1 GCA_022566435.1 Planctomycetota bacterium | reverse complement strand
CGCTTGATCGACCAATGGGTCGATCTGGGGATCGAGCACTCACAGCTGGCCATGCAAATTGCGAAAACGACGGGCACGAAGTAGGCTGGAACTCGGTACTCTCAAGTAACACCTGCGAGAGTTTTTTCGGGGCAATGCCATTCCTAGTTGAAGATGTGAACGGCTCCGGTGGCTGAGACGTTCGGGTTGACCGCGTCAAACCCGTGCGGAAGACGCGTTTCGTACGATGAAGACGAACCTACAGTTGCGTCCGATGTGGCATCACAACTCCGATCGCATCGAGGCCCACGTGTTCGTGTGCGTATTGGCCTATGTCCTGTGGAAAGCGTTGGCTCACATGCTTGCCCACGCAGGTCTCAAAACACGAATCCGCAAGAAAGACCCAGAGACCCCGGAGGGCAGCCCGAGAGATCGCCCTATGAGTCCGGCCGTCGCCTTGAAGATCCTGCACGATGTTCAGATCGGCGACATCCTGCTGGAGACGGTCGAGGGTCGAAAGCTTCGCCTCCGCCGGATCGCACGCCCCAACTCGGATCAGGCGGAGATCATCACCGGCCTTGGCCTGAAACTACAGGAACAAATCTGCGCCGACCGCGACGTCACCCCTAGAGAATTCGCCAGCGAACCCCGATCGTCCACCGATGGACTCTTTGAATCACCCCTCTGAAATGTAGTGAAGACTTTTGCAACAAAACCGGGATAGCGCTACCGCCACGTACGTTTGAGTTCGCAAACTGCGCAACCCGGGCTACCGCACAGGTCGAGGAACAACCGTCGCCATCGCCGTTGTTGCCGTCATCACAGTCCTCGCCCGTTTCCGCAATCCGGGTCGCATGTTCCCGTCGCGGGATTGCAGGTCGTGCAGTCGTCGCACCCGCAATCCTCCGGGCAGGAGTCGCAATTTTCGCAGGCCGGATCGCACGTTCCATCACCGCAGTCCGAAACGCACTCATAACGGCAGGCTCTTCCTGCGGTGCAAATTTCCTCGCAATGTGTGCAAGGTGGGCACGGGCAATCCTGACAACAACTGTCGAAGTCCTCGTCGCAATCACAGGTGCCCTCGCCGCACGTGCCACACGTCGAACCCGCTCCCTGCGGTGTCCCGCCCTGGTCGACACAGCAAAGCGGGTCAAGATTCGTGCATGTATTGTTAGAGAAGCAGCACTCCTGCGGGGCAGTGCACGCCGTGCCGGGGCCCTGCGGTGAGTCACCGTTGGCCAGACAGCAGGTGCGGTCGGCCGTGTAACACGCGCCGGTCCGGAATCGCAGCACGCCTCGGTGCCGCCGCACGTCGAACCCGGTCCGTGCAGCGTATGAGTCGTTATTGCCCTGAGCGTTTACTCGCCCAACGACGTCAGCGATTCGCGAGCCGCGGGCAGATCGGCGAGAGCCTGGCGGGCATTGCGGGTGGCGCGGTGCTCGGCGCCGACCGTGTCGGACAATACGGCAAGCGCCTTTCTCAGAATGGTACGGGCTTCCTCTTGATTGCCCTGAAGTGCCAGGCACTTGGCGTATTCCGTGTTGATCCATTGAGTCGTAAAGTGCCCTTCACCAAAAGCTTCACCTGCCAGTGGGAGCGTTTCAGCGAATAGGCGCTCGGCTTCGTCAAGCCGCCCCCTCTCGGTCAAAACCGCGGCCAGGTGGCTCATCGACTCAACAGTCGTCTGATGCTTATCGCCAAGGTGCTCGCGCTCTATTTCTATCGTCTTGCGCATGAGCTCCTCAGCTTCGCTCAAACGGCCTTGCTTCCACGTAATCCAATCTCGTGCTGCCATTGTTATGTACGTGAGGAGATTATTGTCGCCCGAGAGCTCAATACGACCTGTCAGGGACTCGAGTGCGAGCGCCTCAGCTTCGTCGTATTTTCCCAAATGTCATAGGGTGGACGCAAGGCTGACCATGGTCCCCAAATAATCGCCTTTCCGATCCGGGAAAACCCGCTTCTGTACTACCAGTGTGCTACGATACAGTTTCTCTGCCTCTTCGAGTTGGTCTAGTTGATTCAGGCTAAACGCTAGGTTGGCGGAAAGCGTCAGTGTGGAACCATGTTCTTCTCCGACGATGCGGCGGAATCCTTCCAACGCCTCACGGAATATTGCTTCCGCTTCCTTTGAACGACCAAGCAGAAGGTAGTTCATCCCCACACCGTTCATCTGCGCCAGTGTATCGGGATGATCGTCACCCCACGTGCGTCGAAACGTTTCTAGGAGCTCCTTTCTGATGGGTAAGGACTCATGCGGACGGGTCTGTTTAATCAGCAAACTTGCCAGGCCGCTCCGTGCTGCCCACGAGACGTCCTGGTCCTCACCGAGGATCCGATCGCTTAAGTCGATGGTCTTGCGGTACAACGACTCCGCTTCGTCCCATTTGGTTTGCCAATTGAGTGCAAGCGCCAGGCTGCACATCGCGGCCAGGGTCTGCTCGTGCTCCGGACCCAGCGCCTCAGTGGCCAGATCAAGCGTCTCCCTATGCACACGTTCGGACTCAACATATCTACCCGAGTGCTGGTAGAGCATTCCCAACTGATGCATGCATTTGATGGTGTCGATGTGACTGTCGCCCTGGACTTCCCGTCGAATGGCCAGCGCTTGGTCAAGCAGCCGCTCCGCCTCGTCGAGGACGTCGAGCTGACGGTAGACCGTTCCGATGGCGGTCATCAAACTGGCCTGGATGATCGGTTCGTCACCCAGTTCATCGGCGATTTTCTTCGCGCCTCGATCCAGCAGTTCGCGGGCGGAGATTTCCTCTCCTCGCGCGACTTCAGGCGTAGCCCCGGCAAACAATTCCAGCATGAAGTCCTTGACGCGGGTCGCCGTTTCGGATTCGGTCCGAGCCCGCTCCGCTTCGGTGCTCGCGTCCTGCTCCGCGTCAAGCGCTCTGGTCAGGTTCGCTTCCGCCGTCCGGCGCTGGTCACGTTCGGCCAATCGCAGTGACTCGGCATCCCGGTACAACAGTGTCATCCAAATGCCGAACCCGGTAACAAGGGCGAACAGCACGGCCGCAAAGGCGAACGGTAACTTGTGCCGAGATACGAGCTTGCTGAACTGATAGGTCGCGCTGGGCGGCCGGGCGAGAATCGGCTGACGAGTCAGATAATTTCGCACGTCGTCGCCCAACGCACTGACGCTTTGGTAGCGGCGATCGGGATCCTTTGCGAGGGCTTTGAGCGCGATCGTTTCCAGATCGCCGCGAAGCGAACGACTGATCGTGCTCGGTTTTCGTGGCTCTTGCTCACAAATCACCCGTAACGCTTCGGGCAAGAGCACACGATCGACGATGTACGGAAGTTGCCCGGTGAGCAACTCGAATAGAACGACGCCCAGGGAGTAGACGTCGCTGCGCAGGTCGATGTCGTCCGGATTGCCACGTGCCTGCTCCGGGCTCATGTACGGCAACGTCCCCTGGATCTTTCCGACCTCGGTCACCACCGTGGTCATGGTCACGTCGCTGTCGGTAATCCGCGCCAATCCGAAATCGAGGAGCTTCGGCTGACCGTCGGCGTCGATCAGGATGTTGGACGGCTTGATGTCACGGTGGATCACGCCGCGTTGATGAGCGTAGGCCACTGCGTCGCAGATTCGATGAAACAGGCCGAGCCGATCCCGTAGCCCGAGCGAATGGGACTGTGCGAAATCGTTCAGCGGCGTCCCGTCGACCAATTCCAGCGCGAAATAGTGCTCGCCGTCCTCGGTCTGCCCCGCCTCGTGTATGGTCGCGATCCCGGGATGTTTGAGTCGGGCGAGCGCCTGCGCCTCGCGACGGAGTGAGGCCGCGCGATGGCCGTCAAGACGACCTCCGCCGCGAATGACCTTCAGCGCCACGCTACGTCGGGGAGACTCCTGCTTGGCCTCATAGACCACACCCATTCCGCCACGGCCGAGTTCGCGGACGATCGTGTAGTGGCCGATCGATGTGGGCACCGCCGCGGTCTCGGGATGCTTTTCGGCGCCATCGGGAAGGACATGTTCGATCTCCCGCAGCAGCTTCTCATTCTCTGAGAGATCGGAAAGACGATCGGAGCAAGCCGGGCAGGCGCTAAGATGAGTCTCGATCTCCGATCGGTCGTCCTGCGGCAGGTCATGACTTAAGAGCTGCTCGAGCTTTTCCAGATCGGGGCAAGCCATGCGGCGCCACTCCTCAACTCACTTGTTCGTATTGTTCCTGCAGTTCGCGAAGGCGCTTCAGGATTCGGTGCTTGGCGATGAAAACCGCATTTCGAGAAATTCCAAGCTCCGTGCCCACGTCGGCCGCCGGTTGCTTCGCCAAGGCGAACAGCTCGAACGCTCGGATCGTGGTCGGCTCGACTTCACGGCGAACCTGCTGGAGACATTGATTGAGAACCGCCCTCGCCCATTCCTCGCTCCATGATGCGGTGGCCTCCTTTTCAGTTGGAAGCTGCGACCAGAACGACCCCGCGGTGTCGGATCCCGGAGCCTGCACTTCAGCGTGCGCCAGCCGCTCGCGCATCTTCAGCACCTGGCGATAGGCGATGCCGAACAGCCAGTCACGAAGGCGGCCCTTGTCCGGGTGGTAGCTACCCCTGCGAAATCCGTCGGCGAACGCCAGGAGTGTCTCCTGGGCCACATCCTCCGCTTCCGGCTCGCGCAGGCCCAAGCGGACCGCAAATCCGATCACCGGCGACCGGAAGCGCTGGGTGAAACGCTCCCACGCACTTCGATTGTCGAAGTCGCGAAGGTCATGTAGCACCGTTGTGGTCGTTACCCATTCCATTTCTTTGACGCCGGATCGGGCCCTTGGACGCGAATTCACAGCTTACCTGATATCGCCGCGATTTTCCAGACTTGACCTCGAAATCGTCCATGCTGGACTCAGAATCGCTTTTTTTGCGCCAATACTATGCATACGGACGTCATCGCTTTGTGCCCTTTTCCAGGTGGTCACGAAACGGGTAGGTCGGGCTTGGCCCGACAACGGCGGAGAGAAAGACGCTTCGTCGGGCGAAGCCCGACCTACGGTGATGAAACCAGATCAAATCGAAAAACCGTGAAAGATGTCCATTCTCACCCGCAATACTGCTTGTACAACCGAACTTGGGCTCGGATGCCGCGTGACCGGCGGGATCGCCGGTTCGGCACTGAACAGGAAGCTGTACGGGAAATACTTGGACGACCACGAAGAAGGAGAGACTCAAATGAAGACGCAGACCGGATCATCAACGAGGCCGCTTCACGCTGCCACCTTTCTCGGTGCCGCGGTGCTGCAAGTCGTGGCGGGCGCCCAAGTCTGGGGACAATTCCCCACGGCGGGCGGGGCGCCTTTCGCGGGACTCGCCGCAGCGGCACTAGATTCGTCTGCAGGGGCGTCCCCGACCGTGGAGTCGGCCGCCCCCGCGGAATCCCCTACGGCCGTGCTCGGTGAGACGCCAATCGGAACCGCGTTCAGCTACCAGGGATTCCTCAACCAAGACGGCGTTCCGTTGAGCGCAAGCGCCGATTTTCAGTTCACGCTCTGGGACGCGCAAGAGAACGGAGGCCAAATAGGTCCGCTGGTCGAACCGAACAATGTCGCCGTCGAGGGTGGGTTGTTTACCGTCACGCTCGATTTCGGGGGCTGAGCGTTCGGCGATGGAGCCCGCTGGTTGGAGATCGCGGTTCGTTCGCCGGGAGGCAGCGGCGAATTTGTTACGCTCGAACCGCGTCAACAAGTTACGCCTACGCCGCACAGTATTTCGACCCGCGGCCTCAACGTCGACTCGGCGGGTAACGTGGGCGTGGGTACCTCCGCGCCCGGTGCGCAGTTCGAGGTACATGGAACCACGATCCTAGGGGGATCGGTCCAGTTCGGCACGGGCACGATGTGCTATGACGACCCGAACGATCGGCTGGGCTCGACGGGTGTGATGCGAATCCACGCCGAAGAAGATCTCGAGCTTTACGTGGGCGCGGACTGGGATACGTCGTGCGGCTTCGTGGCGGATGGGCAGAGGACCTTGTGGCTCAAGGAAGCGGGTCCGCAGATTATCGCCTTTGGCGACATCGGGATTAACGAGACCAATCCACTGGCCAAGCTTCACATCCAATCGGGTACGAGAGATTTTCCTTCCCTGAGCACGTCGCTCCATTCGTCCGAAAATGACCTGCTCATCGAAGGCAATCTGCCCTGGCTGAGCCTCTACGGTGATGACGTCGGCGGCGTCGCCGCGGGCCTGACGTTCGGTGAAGTCGCCGATACCACGACGCACAAATGGTCCATCTACAGCCGAACGACCGACAATTCCGGCGAGCTAAACGTCACGTATGGGACGAATCTTAGCCCCACCTCGAATACGAAGGTCATGCAGTTCAAGCCCAACGGGAATATCGGCATCGGAACCGAGCCGTCAGCAAAACTGCATGTCTTGGTCAACAGCGAGACGGTGGACGACCCCGAGCCGTCGCAACCGCCCGTCGTGCTGCGACTCATGAGCGAATACGACGTAGAGCAGCGCCGCCGGTTGGATTTCGCGGGTACGAGAATCCAGGCCTACGATGTCGACGCTGGTGGCGTTGGCGTATACACGACATTGGCGCTGAACCCGGCCAACGGCGGCGTGGCCATAGGTAAAACGAGCACCGCTAATGGCGTGAAGCTGCACGTAAGTAAGTCGGACGTTGGCAACCTCCACATTAAATTCGAGGACGTGATTATTGAAGACGCCGGAAACGCCTGGCTGGGCCTGTACAGTGACAACATCGGCAACGTGGGGTCCGGGATAACGTTCGCGGTAGATGAACCGTCCGGAACAGAGGCGCAGAAATGGGCAATCTTCGCCCGAACTGAAAACAGCGCCGGCGACTTGGTGGTCACTTACGGCACCGATGATAACCCCACCGCGAACCCCGTAAAGTTGCAAGTCTTTCGCAATGGCACGACCAGAGTGCAGGTGCTCGAAATCACCGGGGGGGCCGACATCGCGGAGCGCTTCCCGGCGACCGAACAGGGACAACCGGGCATGGTCATGGCGATCGATCCAAAGAACCCTGGCAAGCTCTGCCTGGCGCGCGGGGCGTACAACCGATGCGTGGCCGGCGTGGTGAGTGGTGCGGGTGACGTTCCGGCCGGCGCGATCCTCGGCAGCAGTCCGGGCAGCGAAAACTCGCTGGTGATCGCCCTGAGCGGTCGCGTGTGGGTCCATTGTGACGCCTCCGAGCGGGCCATTCAGCCGGGCGATCTGCTGACGACGGCGAATCGGACCGGCTATGCGATGGCCGTTTCCGATTTCGCCCGAGCGACCGGTGCGATGATCGGCAAGGCCATGACGGGCTTGTCGCGCGGCGAAACCGGGCTGGTCTTGGTGCTTGTGAACTTGCAGTAGCCAAAGAGATGGGAGAATCACGATGAAAACGCTTACGCTCACTCTTATTCTTGCGTTACCGCTGAGTCGCACTGTGGGGCAGGTGAACGATTTTGTCGACGGCGCGTCGAGTGTAGCGACGGCGCGGATTCCTACCGCGGTTGCGCTCGCCGGGCCTAGGGTCGTGCCCATGATGGTCGAGCTGCCCGACACGCGCCCGGCGTTGGACCGCGCGCAGGTGGGGGCTGCGGACAAACGGCTCGACATCGGCTATGTCGAAGCGTTCGACTCCGCTCGGTTCGCCGGGTGGCCGATACAGCAGCGGGCCGGCGGCGGTTGGGTCAGCCGCGTGGAATTCCACTCGAAGGATGCTGAGGGGTTACGGCTGAAGATCGTGGGATTGCGCGAACTCGCCGGCGTCAAGCTGCGTGTGTACGACCCTGCTGGCACGACGGTCCTGGGGCCTTTCACTACGGCACACACTGCGGAGGATGGCTCGTGGTGGAGTCCGACGATATTCGGCGAGACCATCGGGCTCGAACTCTTCGTGCCTGAAGACATCGAGCCACCCTCCGCGCTGCCGGGCATCGCTGCGGTGGCGTTCCTCAACTGCAAGTGCTCTTTCCTAGCGGGAACGACGCTCAACTGTCACAACGACGTCACGTGCTTCTCAGGCTGGAAGAACCGTGACGCACGGGCTGGCGCGCGCATCACGTTTATCAGTGGGGGCTCCTGCACGGCGTGCTCCGGCGCCCTGCTGAACCGAGATCCTGGAGACTTCTCGCCGCTGTTCATGACCGCCAACCACTGCATCAACACCCAGGCGGAAGCTGACACAGCCGAGTTGTTCTGGCAGTATGAGACGTCAGTGTGCGACGGCGCCACCACCGCCCCCAACCCCAACACGCTACCTCGAAACCTGGGCACGTTGTTGGTGAAACGCCGCTCCAGCGCCGACTGGACGCTTCTCGGGCTGTACGACCCGCCGGACTCGAACGCGGGTCCCCACTGGTACCTGGGATGGGACTCCAGGTCCTGGTCCAGGAACGAGGCGGGTATCGTGGTCCATCATCCGCTGGGCTCTTTCAAACGCATCAGTTTCGGCACGACACACGGCACTCAGACAGCCTGTTCCTTCAGTGCGAGCACGCGCCGCGAGACCTACACGAGCGGAACGACGGAGCCGGGTTCGTCCGGCGCGCCGCAGATGGACAGCTCCCGGCGTGTGCGCGGTGCATTGAGTTGCGGTGACCTCGGTTGTGAAATCAACGATTACTACGCCCGCTTCGACGTCGCTTACGACAACCTGCGCTACTACCTGGGCGACTCGTACATCGCGAGCCCGGTGTACGTCGACGACGGCGTGTCCGGCGACGCCGGCAACAACGGATCGACGGAGCAGGGGAGCTTTGGCGCCCCGTTCAACACCGTCCACGAGGCCACTTACGCCGTCCGCAGCGGCGACACGATTCGAATCGAACCGGGCAACTACGACGAACAGTTCCGCATCTGGCGCCCCATGACGCTCAAGCGCCGCGGCTCCAGCGGAACCGTCAGAATCGGTGACTGAAGCTTCTGGTAAATAGGAAGAGATCGAGGTCTTTTCGAGTAGTTTACGAAAACGAGGTAACAAATGATTCGCAAATCGAAGATCGGTGATGGGCAATTGTCGATGCCGACCGGACGGTCGACAATTGGCATGGTCTCTTTTTTGCTTCTAGCGGCGTGCCCCTTGTTTGCCGGATCCGGCGGCGGGTATGACCTGCTTTGGAGTTCGGTGGATGCCGGCGGCGGGCTCTCGACAGGCGGCGGCTTCGAACTGCGAGGCACGATCGGCCAACCCGACACCGGCGGCCTCACCGGCGGTGGTTATTCGTTAACCGGCGGGTTCTGGGGCATAATCTCACCACCCAGTATTCGGGGTGACTGCGACGGCGACGCTTCCTTGACCTTGTTCGATTTCAGTTGTCTCTACCCGTGCCTCTTGGGTCCTGACACAGGGCTCTCCGCCGGATGCGAAACCTTTGACTTCGACGGCGACGGCGATGTGGATTTTCCCGACTTCGCTGAGTTTCAGCAATCGTTCGGACAATGAAACTGTCGAGGCAGCAAGCCACTACTGTAGCACGAGCGGCAGCGATATTCGCATCGCGCTGGTGAATCGTAGGGGTGTCGGCACGGTCACGCTATATTCGCCGCGCTCGACAGTTCCGACGTAGGTGCGATCGACACCAGAACGTTGCAGCGACGGTTCCCTTGATCGGTCGCAGTTCTGATCTCTACCACAAGATCGCGTATTCGCTA
>JADFIX010000073.1 GCA_022566435.1 Planctomycetota bacterium | reverse complement strand
TCGTTTTGCCATATTTTTTTATTTGCGAACGAAGCGAGTAACATACAAAAAATATTTTTTGTATGTTCGAGCGAGTGAGCAAACAAAGGGTTCAATACCCTTTATTTCGAAATGCACAGATGTCGCAGAAAATCGCGCTTTTGGGCAATATGCGTTTTGCGTATCATGCGCCGCAACTGTGGGGTTCTCGGCGGTTGGTGTCATCAGCAAGCCGAACGATGGACCACGGTCCTCTTCTTAGGAACCGAGATTGTCCGCCTTGTGGAATCGCACGGCGTGTCTCGTCGGTTGATTGACTGGGTCATGTCAATCGGGTTCGTTCAGGGCTTCGACAGAGTGAAGTAGGTCGCGCGCGTTCCGTTCGCCATCTCGGTTCACATCCACCTGGGCGTCGACCACGTTACCCGCCCGATTGAGACCCTTGATCACCTGCGCCGGGTCCGCGAGGACCTTAATCGTCAGGGCCTCGAAATTGACCGGATTGATCGGGGCAGCAGTGGCGTTTCGCAGCCCGCTGAAGTCGGGATGGCTATCCAATTCGAGCGAGAAAACACCTTGGGCATTCGGGGAAACCTCGAATTTGATCGTTGCGGCATAGTATCGTTGCCCGTCCTGCTCGCTCTTGGGGGGCTTCCCCTGAAGCGTGACGCTCATCCAGCGGTATCCCTCTGATCGCGTATCCGCTAGAGACAGCGTTTTCATGTCAAGGTGGACATATCGCGGATGGTCGTCGTCAACGTAGGAGTTTTCTAGGTTTTCTTCGCCTGTCTTTTGCAAGGTTTCGTATTGGACTGGTTCTATGAAACCACTTTTCCCGCTTGAAAAAGAACTCGGTAAGAGCGCCGCTTGGTACCCGGATAGCAATTCGCCGTTGGGGGACCAGTCACGAACATAAACTTCCGCTGTAATGATGTCGCCCGCGAAAGCTGCGATGCGACTAATCGGTTGGTCACCGACGGGCTGGCCGTTGATCGCGGTGGCCTCCAACGACATCGTCGGCATCGGTAGTTGAGCCAACGATGATGCCGTCAAGATACCGAAGATGACAGCCAGCCGACTATCTAGACCTTGAATGGCGGTTTTCATCAATCTTTCTCCATTATTCGAAGTCGAAGTGCCGAATACAACCGGCATCCTCCACCAAATACAATAGCGAGGACGATTTGTCAATGTGGGCGGCCCTGTACGGCGGCACGGGTAGGACGCCCACCACCAAGTGAAGCCCCGGCAGGGCCCGGCAGGGGCGGCACTTGATTTTTGATCCTCGTTAGGCGCAAGACAAAAGGTATCGCCCCTGCCGGGGCTACGGACCTAAACCACGCATGCTGACCCATGGGCTGGCCGCCATGGGCTACAAACCGTTCGCCCCTGACGGGCAACGCCGTGAACTGAAGCCGAGAAGAGGCGCTTAATGGCGTCATCGTGGGCCTTCGTCGGTTGCAGAATCGAGTTCCCAAGGTGGCAGTGCTTTGTAGCGCTCGCTACGGCTTGAACACGCGGTTTTTCCTTCAGTTCACGGCGTTGCTTGAAGGGGTCGTACAGTCCGTTCGGGCCACTTGTGGGTGCGCACTTCTGCGACCCTTTCTAGGGGCACGGCACGGGGCAGCCGGTTTCCGCGTAAGATTGCCCCTGAAACGCAAGGATCGCCCGTTGGACATCCACAAAGTTAATAATTCGATTCGGTTCACATGGCCAAATGTCCAACGCTTCGAACGTCAATTCCGGTGGGATTATGGCTTGGAACCCAAGTATGATAAAAAATGCGTCGTTGATGTTCGTGATGCCGTTGCAGTTGACATCCGCCCACAAGCACGTGCTGTCCGAACCGACGGGACTGACGAACGAGCCGCATTCCGCCACCACTTCGTAAAGCGTACTGGGCACAATAGCTTCGCCACGGACGATGACCGTTGCCCAGTCGGCCGGTAGCTGCACCACGGGAGTGTCGACAAGCGAGCCCTCGGCATCGATGAACTTATCGAGGCACGGCCAGTCAGGCGAGGTCAATCGCAATGCCACCGGTGCCACAGACGCGGGTGGCTGGGGCGTGACGTGGAGCGCCTTGGGTGCTTGGGTCACAACGAGCGGCGCCGTGGGGATGGCCGTCCCGGCGCACGTACCTAGCGAGCACGTGTCGTCGGCCGTACAAATGTCGGAATCGTCGCAAGGCGTTCCCGTCGGTTCGAAATTCGGGTCGCATTCGCCCACGCCGTCGCAGATGTCTGGGTTGTCGCATTGGTCGTCGAACGGATTACCGCAGGACACTCCCACGAGCTCGAAATTATCAAGGCAGAGGCCTACGCCGTCGCAGGTATCGGGGTTGTCACACTGGGTATTGGTCTCATCACCGCACGGGAAACCGTTTATTTCGAAATTGTCCAGGCAGATGCCGGATCCATCGCAGGTGTCGGGATCGTCGCAATCGGTGTCCGCAGGATCACCACATGCAAAGCCGGTCGATTCGAGATTGGTCAAACAGGCGCCCGCCCCATTGCAGGAGTCGGGGTTGTCGCAGTCGGTGTCTGTCGGATCGCCACATGCGAAGCCGGCGGATTCGAGATTCGCTAGGCAGGTACCGGCGCCGTCACAACTGTCAGGATTGTCGCATTGGGTGTTGCTGCCGTCGCCGCACGGCGTGCCTACCAAAATGGGCGGGTGCAGGCACGTGCCGCCGCCGCATTCGTCAATCGTGCAGTCTAGGCCTTCGTCCGTGCAGGTCAGGCCGTCGGGCTGATGGTTTACGGCGCAGCCGCCGGCACCGTCGCAACTGTCGGGATTGTCGCAATCAGACAAACTGGGGTCGCCACAGGCCAGACCTACGGACTCGAAATTGGTCAAACACGTACCGCCACCATTGCAGGTGTCGGGGTTATCGCACTGCGTGCTCTGGGGATCACCACACGGGAATCCGTTCGGTTCGAGGTTGGCGAGACAGGCACCGCCATCATCGCAGGTGTCGGCATTGTCGCATTCCGTGTCTGCGGGGTCCCCGCAAGCGGTTCCGCCCGGTTCGAGGTTGTCGACACAGGCGCCCGATCCGTTGCAGGAATCCGGATGATCGCAGTCCGAATCCGCCGGATCACCGCATGCCGCGCCTCCCGTTTCAAAATTGTCTTGGCAGACGCCTGCACCGTCACAAGTGTCGGGATTATCGCATTGCGTATTGCTGCCGTCTCCGCAGGGGGTACCCGCTGGCTGCGGGGGATGTACGCAAGCGCCCGTGTCGCATAGATCCTGCGTGCACTGGACGCCTTCATCCGTACATGCCAGACCATCGGGTTGGTGGTTCGAATCACAGCTACCGACTCCGTCGCAGATATCCGCGTTGTCGCAATCGGAGGAACTGGGGTCTCCGCATGCCAGACCTGCGGACTCCAAGTTGGTCAAGCACGTACCGCCACCATTGCAGGTGTCGGGATTGTCGCACTGCGTGCTCGCCGGATCACCACACGGGAATTCGTTCACCTCAAAGTTGGCGAGACAGGCACCGTCACCATTGCAGGTGTCGGCATTGTCGCATTCCGTGTCTGCGGGGTCCCCGCAAGCGGTTCCGATCGGCTCGAGGTTTTCGACGCACGCGCCCGATCCATTGCAGGAATCCGGATTATCGCAGTCCGTATCCGTCGGATCGCCGCATGTCGCGCCTCCCGTTTCGAAATTGTCCAGGCAGAGGCCGCCGCCGTCACAGGTGTCGGGATTATCGCATTGCGTGTTACTGCCATCTCCACAGGAAGTGCCAACCGGTTGCGGGGGATGTTCGCATGCGCCGGTGGCGCATAGATCCTGCGTGCACTCGACGCCGTCATCCGTACATGCCAGGTCATCGGGTTGATGGTTCGAATCGCAGCTACCAGATCCGTCGCAAATATCCGCGTTATCGCAATCGGAAATACTCGCGTCGCCGCACGATGTGCCGAGCGGCGTGAAGTTGGATTCGCACACGCCCGCTCCGTCGCATGTGTCCGGCGCATCGCATTGAGTTCCAGTCAGGTCACCACACGGAGTGCCTACCGACTTGGGCGGGTGCGCACAGTCGCCGGCGAAACAAATGTCGTCCGTGCAGTCGTTTCCGTCGTCCGGACAGGCCTCCAGATCCGACTTGTGGTTCGTCTCGCAAACACCGGCGCCGTTGCAGGCGTCGGGGCTGTCACAGGCCGTTTCCGCAGGATCTCCACATGCACTACCGGCCGTCTGCGACGACCAATCCGTGCTGGAAAGAAGCGGTGTACACAACTCGCACCCGTTCGCGGGATTCAGTTCGCCTTGATCGTAACAGATGCCGTCGATCACGCATCCGGTTGCAGTCGAGATATTCAAGACGATGTCACCGGAGTTGTTCATGAAGCCCGCGACGCGAATGTAGTACGTCGCCCCGTCGACGGCCAGGAAGGCCAGGGCGGATAGAAGATCCGTGCCGCCATCGTCGTCACACGCCACTTCATTGCCACCGCAGGCGTCGTAGACGGTCAGGACCGTATCATTGAACGGTGTGAAGACACTGCCTTCGCTATCCATCAGCACGGGTCCGGAACAGGTCGCGACGTAGAAGAACCATACATCGTTGTCCGAATCGAATTGGCATGTGGCCTCATCGTCGTCCGGTCCGCGATTGTCATTGTTACCGATGTTGCTTCCGTCGAAGACTTCGACCGCATTGACGCAATCGTCATTGCAGTTGGGGTCGACCGTGCCGGTGCAAACGCCGAATGCGTCGCAAGCATCGTTATCCGTGCACGTGTCCCCGTCCACGCAAGATGTTCCTTCGGATAGAAACGAAAAGTTCGACAAATCGATCGCGGAGTCACACATTTCGCAGTCGTTGACCGGATTGAGTTCGCCGTCCTGGAAGCACGTCCCGACGATCAGGCAGTTACCGGGAATCAGCAGGTTGTCACATTGCTGCTGAGCCTCGTTACAACTGTCGGCCGTACAGATCAAGCCGTCGTTGCAGTCGACGGCCGTCCCACCGCCGCATGCCCCGCTTACACACGTGGCGCCGGCATTGCAAAACGAGCCGTCGTCACAATCGGTGCCGTCGGGTTGATGGTTCGGGAGGCAATTGCCGAACCCGTTGCAAGTATCGGGATCGGTGCAAGCGTTCGCGGTTGGATCATCACAGGGGACGCCCACGAGCTCGACGTTCGGTAAACAGGTGCCGGCACCGTCGCATGCGTCGGGATTGTCGCAGTCGGTGTCAGCGGGGTCGCCGCAGGGCGTGCTCGCTGGTTCGGCGGGATGGGCGCACACGCCGTCCAAGCAGACGTCGGCGCGGCATTCGTTGCCATCGTCGCTACACAGTGTGGTATCCGGCACATGGTTGCTGTCGCACGTACCGCTCCCGTCGCAGGTGTCGGGATTGTCGCATTCGGAGATGCTCGGATTCCCGCATGCCGTGCCGACTAGCACAAAGTTCGTATCGCACGTGCCGCTCCCGTCGCAGGTGTCGGGATTGTCACATTGATTGCCGACCTGGTTGCCGCACGGCAAGCCGCCCGGTGCCACGTTCTGCCGGCAGGCACCGTTGCCGTCACAGGTATCGGGATCATCGCAGTCGGTGTCTGCGGGATCGCCGCAGCCCATACCGGCGGGTTCGAGATTCCCCAGGCATGCGCCGGCACCATCGCAAGAGTCAGCCCGGTCGCAATCGGTAATTGTCGGATCGCCGCACGCGGCGCCCGGCGGTTGCAAGTTCGGCTCGCAGGCACCGGTTGCGTTGCACGAGTCCGGCTGGTCGCATTCCGAATTCGACGGATCGCCGCATGAGGTTCCCGCGGGTTCGAGCGGGTGCGTGCAAGCACCCGCTTGGCAAACATCGTCTCGACATTCGTTGCCGTCGTCTGTACAAGGCGAACCATCCGCAACGTGATTGGGGTCACAGGCGCCTGCCCCGTCGCACGAATCCGCGTTGTCGCATTCGTCAAAGCTCGGATTGCCGCAGGGCGTGCCTGCGAGGAACGGGTTGGTTTGACATGCGCCCGCCCCGTCGCACGTGTCTGGATTGTCACATAGGTTGCCGATCGGGTTTCCGCAGGGAAGGCCGGCCGGTTCCCTATTGGGCAGGCAGGTGCCCGCGCCGTCACAGGTGTCAGGATCGTCGCACTCCGAATCCGTCGGATCACCGCATGCGGTTCCCGCCGATAGAATGTTCGATTCGCAGGTGCCGCTTCCCGTGCACGTGTCCGCGCCATTGCAGTCCGTGTCGGTGGGGTCGCCGCAGGCCGTGCCCGGTGGTTCGAAATCGGCGCGACAGATGCCTGTGCCATCGCAAGAATCCGGATTGTCGCATTCACTCGCCGATGGGTCGCCGCACGCCGTTCCCATTGGTGCCGCGCGATCGACACAAACCCCGGCACCGTCACACGTATCTTGCGCGTCGCAAGCATCGGCCGCAGGACTCCCGCAAACTGTGCCCGAGGGCAGCGGCGGGTGAGTCACGACGCCGGTGGCGGGATCGCATACGTTGTCGGTACATTCGTTTCCGTCGTCGAGCGGCGTCGTACTGCCGGTTGCCGGATCGCAGCAGAACAGGGCGTCATCGAAGTTGTTGCTGTTGGAACACGTTTGGTCGGGATTGCAAACATCGTCCGTGCAGGCACTGCCGTCGTCGCAGTCAGGGTCCGTTGCGCAAGCAATCGAAATGATGATCGGCGTGAGGATGATGCCGTTAATCGGACCGGCGTTGGCGTCTCGCATGAACGTCTGGTTCGGGTTATCCACGAAGCCGATGGTGTAGGCACCGGCCGCGTTCGCCGGAACATCGAGAATGATCGTGGCGCCATAGGAAGACGTGCCGTTGTCTGATGCGCCACCCGTCTGGGCGGCGGATGCGAATTCATAGTCAAGTGTGCCCGTCGCAACGGCGGAAATAGCGGTCAATCCGAAAAACACCCAATCGAGATTGGAAACACAAGCTTCCCCCGAGCAGTCCGACTGCAAGACGCACGGCTGGCCGTTCGGGTCGGGTAAGAGGTTCACGGTGCAGCGGTTTAGGATTTGAAATGCGCCGTCCTCCGGCGAGTCAGGCCAGCCCAATGGATTCAGGGCGGCGCCTGCCCCGCTGTTGTATCCGCTCGAATCGACGGTCACCTGAAAAGCGCCAAGCAAGGGGTCGCCGTTCATGTCAGCGTCCCACCCGGACAGTCGCAGATCAATCGTGACTTCCTGTCCACCGCCGACCAGGACGATGGTATTGCCGTTGATTGTGTGCGTACCGCTCGCGGAGACCGGTACCCATTCGAATTCCGCGGCTTGTGCCGGAAAATTCCAAATCAGAATGATCCCACAGGCAATCGACAAGACTCTGGTGGTTCGCATGGCTCAACACCCCTTCCGCCACAGCAGGCACGATTTCGAGACTTTACAACGCCCGTTTATGTGCCGATCTGAAACGGCCTCGCGCGGGGCACACAGGGCCTTCAAGATCCAAGATCAGGGACACGGGATCGGACAACCGGTTTCTTTATACGACTGACCTTGGAATGCCAGAATCGCCTGCAGCACATCGTCGATATTCACGATCCGATTGGGAGTCTCCGGATGAAGATCTGTCCACCTCTTCGGCGGGGCAGCCGGATCTACGGAAAAGGTTTGAAGGATGCTCACGACGTCTTGGAAATTCATCACGCCGTTCGGAGGAGTCCACGATCCCAATAACTCGCCGGCCACGTCTGCCCAAACTTCGACCCAGGCTGCGGGGGGCGGGGGCCGTGAAGAGCCCCACACACCATCGCACGGTAGCAACTGCGAAACTATTTGCTTTCAGAACTACTTTTCCTATCATGAGAGATGGACGGCCTAAGGCCCAATGCACGCATCCGAAACTTTCCATACTTTATGAAGAAGTGAGCGTCCGAGTCAAGACAAAGAACAAAGACGAATATGGCACTGATGTGGGTGAACCACGCGGAAAGCAGATTACCGACCGATTTACGGAAGTGGCAAGTGTGGAACTGGAGCAAGCGCCATTGCGCGCGAATGGTATGTATGGGACAGTTGATCTGTCCCACGCGGATCTTATCTGTTTCATGGCGTCTAAGTGTGCGGGCCTTTGTGCAGATGCAAAAACTGTAGGCTATTGAGGTGGCAAAAACGTGATTACTTTGCCTGGGTCCCCTTGTTGTGCGGGTCGTGCGCTTGCCCAGTCTGGTGTAGTGCAAATGCACTACAAGGCGGGGGGCGGGCGCTTTTGCTGATCAAGAGCGGCCGATAGGAAGTGATTCGTGTCGCAATTTCACCGGCGCCGCCGGCCCTCGCAAGGATTGAAAGCAGGGCCTTGGAAATTCCAATGTCCGTCAGTGCCGCGTGTCGGCGAATGGAGAAAGAAGGGGGCAACGAGTGGCAGCCCACGTAGAAGAGGTCTCGTGTCGAGTCCAGGTGGCAGGCACCGACGGGCGGCGACCCAAATCGCGATCTATCGTAATTCGGTCTGACAATACGACGAGATGAGGATTTAACGCCTCGTTGCGACGGAGCCAGGCGGTAAGATAGACAGGTTTTTCGGATAATGTGGATTGTGTCGTCAAAACTGTAGGCTATGTAGCCTACTTTCTTGTGCACTTGCACAACGTCTGCTTCTATCGGTGCCGGGAATATGCTTGCATTTCGTTCGTGACGTGGGTATGTTGTACGCGGTGCGATAGCCTGACTGCGGCTTGCACTCCGCAGGGTGCGGCCATTTCGGGTGAGTCGTGGTGACATATCTGACACTTCGCGATTAGGAAGGAGCAAACCGATGAAACAAGTTCAAGACGTGAAGACTTCACCGCGCGCCATGCGCGGCCTCATCATCGGCGCGGCCGCGATGGTTTCGCTTGCCGCGTGGGCGCAGCCTTGCGCCGCCCAACCGACCACCGTAAGCTACCAGGCCCGATTGCTCAAGAACGACGTGCCCTTTAGTGGCACCGCCGATTTGAGTTTCGCCATCATTGACGCAGGACAGACTCTTTGGTCGAACGACGGAACTAGTTCGGGAGGGAGTCAACCCGCTAGCTCCGTCGCCGTCTTCGTCGTAGACGGCATCTTCAGCCTCCCACTCGGCGGACCTCCCATGGATCCACTCGAGGCAGGATTGGTCAATCAGAGCGGCCAGCCGGCACTCCGCGTGTGGGTCAACACCGGCGGCGGCTTCGAGCAGCTTGCCCCGGATCAGAAAATATCTAGCTCCATCTTCAGCCTCGCTAGCGAATCGGCCAACGGCGCGCCGGGTTTGTTTCACGCGCTGGGCCCGCTCAAGAGTGGCAACTCGGTCACAATTGATGGGACGGCAGAACCACCGCTCGCCAACACGGTGACAGTAGGCGGGGATGAGGGTATCCAGCTAAAGGCTGGAACGGACATTACGATGGTCGGGACGCCCGGTATTTCAGATATTGAGGTCGGGATTGGCACCGCCGCACCGAAACGTTCACTCCACATCCGTCGAAAAACTCGAGGCATCAGTCCCGACGATCCGCCTCCCGACTATCTTCCGCCCCCAACGATTAGGCTCCAGGATGACCACGTGATCGGCTTCCAAGACGTAATCACTTACACTTGGGACATCCGTGCCGGTCATGACGTGAATTCTGGGCAGAGCGTCGCGACAGGTGACCTAGGCTTCGTGTACGTTCCGAATAGTCTTGACCAGTCCGAAGACTTGACGG
>JADFIX010000072.1:2882-9644 GCA_022566435.1 Planctomycetota bacterium | reverse complement strand
AACACACCTTGGGTCGCCTCGAAGATCAAATAGTGGGGCGCCTTGCGCCCGGTCGAAGCAGGCGGCTCGCCGCGCCACTCGCGACAGTCTTCGACCCGACCGCTGATCACGTAGGACGCACGCCCGTCAATCGGGGCGAAGAAGTAGATCGCATCGGCGTTGTCGATCGTCGCACGGTTGAGGATCGAGAGGGCGTTTCGGAAATACGGATGGGCCGCGTCCTCATGGAACGCGCGTTCGATCGCGCTGTGCACGAAGCCCATCAGGTAGCGGTAGCCCTCGGCCAGGTTGCGCTCGCTTGCGGGCGCCGGCATCAGCTCCGGATGGTCGATTGCGTCGCGTGCGCGCTCGAGACTGACGATCATCTCGTCCCAGGCCGCGCGCAGCTCCTTCTGAGGGTCGTTCGCCATCATCCTTCTCCCGGGCCAGAGCGGCCTGCCGCGCCTTGGTCGTCGGCCTCGACTTCGACTTCAGTTTCGATTTCCCACTGGAACCGTTCGAAGAGATCTCCAAGCTCCTCGCGGATCGAATCGGGCTCGAGACCGAACTCCTCGAGGCTGTAGCTGTGGCGGGTCTCGTGCGCTCGCTCGCGTTTGCCTGCGGCGGCGAGTTTCTCCCGGAAGGCATCGGACATCGAGAGCCCCAGATCCTGGTAGACGCGCTCGATCGTACCCGCCGGGTCGGAGGTCAGGTCGCGGTAGTCCACGATGGCCCCCTTCGTCTCGGGATGGGCCTTCAACGTTTCCAGCGGGTGCCGGTACGAGTGCCACGACTGGCCGGCGAGAATCTGCAGGCAACGTCGCTGGCGGGATTCTTCCCATCCCAGCTGCTGCCAGCTCGAACGAAGCAGCTTGAGCAGGCTCGGAATCGTTTCGCGAGGATCGCGGACATTCACGACGAACCTTGCGTCCGGAAAGGCCTCGACGACTTGTTGCGCGGTCCATTCCGCCGTCGGATGCGCGGTGACGTTGAAATGTACCACACGTCGTCGATCATGGCGCCGAATGACAAATGTGAAGAGTATGCGAAAGGTCGCCGTGGGCATCATGAAGAAACCAATGCCAACGGTATCTGGTAGATGATTCTCAAGAAACGTGCGCCAAGTTTGCAACGGCGGCTTTCGATGCCAAATCATGTACTTGTCAACGGTCGTTTCGGACACGTCGTACCCGAGCAATTGTAATTCTGAGTAGATGCGAGGGGCTCCCCAGGATGGATTCTCGCGGCACATGCGTCGGATCAAGTTGCGGGTCTCGGCGTCAACCTTCGGACGCCCTACCGTTTTTTTCCGTGACTTCCAACGCCAATACAACCTGAATCCCTGCTGGTGCCAGCGCACGACCGTGTCGGGTTGGACGATGAGGAGCGCCGACCGCCATTTCGACCAAAACCGTGACAGCCAGACCCAGAAGATGCGATCCAGTTGTCGGATCCTCGGCCGTTTTTTCTTGGCGTGGAAGACGGCGAGCTGCTGACGCAACGCGAGGTTTTCAAGTGCGAGTTCGCCGCGATCACGGAAGACATTTCTCAAAATCAACAAAGCCATCCTTAGCCAAGCCATGACACGCTCCATCCCTTGATATCACAGCCGGAGAGCCTATCTTTCTGCCGTTGCTCGTCAATTCGTAAGTCGTTTGTTGACAACGAGTACGGAATAAACGGGAGGCACAACGGCAACCTTGAATTGGAATCGCCAGTGTCAAATGATTAGTGATGAAGGTCAACGGAGTTGGCTCAATCGCCATTCGGCGAAGCGATATTCGTTGAATCCCTTCATGCTCGTAGCTATGCATCGGTCAAAGGCATCAAGCGCACGATCGACGTGGCCGGCTCTTAGTTGCATTTCGCCACTGTAGTAATGGGCCTCGCATTTCTGGCCGGGTCCATCGGCCGCCGCAAGAAGATCGTCATGCGATAAGTCTCCCGAAAAACAGCGAGCGATCTTGCCAATCCAGTCTTCCGATGTGGCCTTACGCCTCGCAATCTCGATGCACCGATCAGCTTTAGGCAGTTGACCGAGGTCAAGTAATGCGAGCGCCAAGGCTACGTCGCTATAGACGTCCTTTGGATTTGCCTCAATAGCGAGCCGATACACAACGACCGCCCGCGCTGGCTCGCCGAGGATGCGCAGCGCTGTGCCGTAGTTGTAGTAGGTGCGCTCGAAATCTGAGATACATTCCTTCAGATCATCGAAACCCGCTGAAACGGCGATCTCATAGTCTGCCATCGCTTCCGCATATCTTCGCGTGTCAAAATACACGTGTCCGCGGTTTGATCGGGCTCGTGGAAAGCGCGCCTGAACCCATAGCGCGCGAGAGTAATGAGACGTCGCGCGTTGATAGTCCTCATCACCGCGGAATACCATAGCTCGCAAATAGTATGCACTACCGCGGCCTTCGTGTGAAATCGCCTCAAATTTGGGATCGAGCCTAGCGCACTCCTCGTAGTCGGAAATAGCGCGGTCGAGCAATGATCGGTCCTCGCGACTCTGTTCAAAACGGCGTATCGATATGAAGCCACGAGCAGCGATGTAATAGGCATTGGACGCACCGTGCCCCCCGCTCGTAATACTCTTCGCATATCGATCAGCATCAACGAGATTGTTCTGGTCCACCAGTCGGTAAAGATTCCGGAGAAGTGGATCATCTCGTAGTGGAGACAGCTCCAACTGCTCCGTTCCATAGAGCTTTTGTCCCGTTCTGCCCGCCTCTTTCGTGAGCTCTTGGTTTTGGATAGCGAAAATCACGGCGATAGCTATCGCAACCGCCGCGACCGCGGCCATTGCCCCGAATCTATGGCGGCGCAGGAACTTGATGGCACGTAGCGAAAGAGATGGTGGTCGGGCGATAATCGGAAGATCGTTGAGATACCGCCTCAGATCATCCTCCATGGCACGCGCCGTTTCGTACCGGCTAGCGGCCATCTTTTCCATCGCTTTTAGGCACACCGTTTCGAGCTCGCGAGGCACGCCGGAAACGACTTTGCGCGGTCGGATCGGTTCGCCAGCGATGACTTGGCCGAGAATCTCGGTCCGAGATTCTCCGCGAATAGCGGGCCGCAGGGTGAGCAGCTCATACATCGTTGCGCCGAGCGAGTATATATCCGTCCTATGGTCGATGGTCATCCTCTTCGCCATGGCCTGCTCCGGACTCATATAACGAAGCGTGCCTATTAGCGAACCGGTTTGCGTGATGGAGTCGCCGCCAGCCATGGCAAGCCCAAAGTCGACCATCATGATGCGACCATCCGCAGCGAGTATCATGTTGGACGGTTTCACATCCCGGTGAATAACCTCTCGCTCATGCGCATGGCCTAGCGCCGCCGTGGCGTCGGCCATCCACTTGGCGACAATTCGGTAATACGCTTTGTGCTGGCTAAGCCCGGAACCGGACTGTTCAACGCTGTGCAAAAGCGCCTCGGGAGAAGTCTCACTCGTCGCCGAAACACTCGTAACAAGCTCGGAGATGGCATGAGACGACGGTTCGGGTCCGTATGCCTGGAGGAATTCAATGACCTTATCGAGCGACCACCCAGGGATAAGCTCCATCGTGTAGAAATAGTTCCCACCTGATTGGCCAAAGTCGTGGACAGGAACTATGTTGCCGTGCTGTAGCTTTGCAGCGGCTGCTGCCTCCCGTTGAAACCTCCTAGTGATCATGTCGTCAGCGGCCGGGGAGACATGCGGGAGAACCTTTAAAGCCACTACACGATTCAGATTAAGCTGTGTCGCGCGGTAGACGATGCCCATTCCGCCACGTCCGATGGGTTCCTGGATTCGGTAGCCCTCGATGACGGGATTGGAGACTTGGTCTGGAGTTGGCCAGGAAGCGGCACTCGCCACTGGTAAACAAGTGGCATCGTCAATTGCCTGAATGTGTGGTCGTATGCGAACGAAGAAATCAGCATCCTTCTCGTGTTCCTCCATGGCGGCTCTACAACTCTGGCACTTCCCGAGATGTTCGCGAACATGCCTTGTCCGTTGCTCGCCTAAGGCACCAGCGAGATATGCTGAAAAATCACCGTCGGTTAAGCAGTCCGCCACGGAATTTGACTCGCCTATTCTGAATCACCGAGAAGAGCCATCATCTCCTGGTGCAGACGCCGCGTGACGCGCGACTTCGCCAACATGTTGCGTGCTTGGCCATCGTCGATCCAGAGAGCGGCCAACGATGGTTGCTCGACTGCACTCCGGATTTGCCAGAGCAACTGCACGAATTGCACGAAATCGCTCCGTTCGAATCGTCCAGCGCGGTGGATGGGATTCTGCTGACCCATGCTCACATTGGGCATTACTTTGGTTTGATGCACTTAGGTCGTGAAGCGATGGGAGCGAAAGGGACCCCCGTGTACACGATGCCCCGGATGCGGCGATTCTTGGAGGCCAATGATCCGTGGCGCGAGTTGATCACGTCAGAGCATATCAAGATCCGCGATCTTGAAGACAACGAGGAGTTGCCGCTGAACGACCGAATCCGCGTGCGGCCGTTCTCCGTGCCGCACCGCGCCGAGTTTTCCGAAACGGTTGGTTTTCAAGTTGACGGCCCGTCGCGGTCCGTGATTTACATTTCCGATATCGACGGTTGGGATCGCTGGGACACCAGAATCGAAGAGGTGATTTCAGCCGCCGATGTCGCGTACCTCGACGGCACGTTCTTCGATGACAACGAAGTACCAGGACGCAACATGGCGGACATTCCGCACCCAACCATGACCGCCACACTGAAACGACTTTCACAGTTGTCAGTGCCCGATCGGCGGAAGGTACGTTTCATCCATCTCAACCACACGAACCCTGCGCTCGATCCAAACAGCGAGGCGGCCAAGACCGTAACGGAAAACGGCTGTTGCATTGCTCAATTCGGCGAGCGCTTTGAACTGTAGGTCACGTTCGCCGAACGTGACCTGGGCGCGGACAAAACACGTGAATGTGCTCCAAAATCATGCTCGATCACTGTCGGCACACAATCGACGATGACGGTTTTGAATTTCGGTATTTGATATTTGGATTTGTTTCGGATTTCGGGTTTTTCACTCTCTTGCATCTGGCTTGAAAACGTTGGCCTAAAATCAAAAGCGAAAGCCGAAAGATTCGCATAAGCCTATTGGTTGCGGGTCCGCCACGTTAGGATTGACGTTAAAGCAAACGCGCGTTTGTCGTCTTCGGAGAATGAGCCATGCGATCTTTGCTCTTGTGCGCCATCGCTGCTTGGTGTGGTGCTCGGTGTTCCCACGCCGCGGAACATCCTGATCCCTTACCCGTGCCCAATTCGAGTGCGTCCACACAGTCGGAAATGAAACCGTATGCCGAGGGGATCGAGTACACGCGAGCAAAAATCGAGATGGTTCCGATTCGCGGCGGCAAATTTGCCATGGGCAGTCCCGCTAGCGAAGCCAAGCGTAAAGATCGCGAAGGCCCTCAACACGAAGTCAGCGTCGCGCCGTTTTGGATGGCGAAGTGCGAGATCACGTGGGAAGCCTACGAACCGTTCATGTTCCAATCCGACATTCTGCGTCGGCAAGTCACCGGTCTGAAGCCGAACAAGCGAGACGGAGTGGTCGATGCGGTCACTCGCCCGACGAAACCGTGGACGGACATGTCGTTTGGCATGGGCAAGCGGGGCTATCCGACAATCTGCATGACTCAACACGCGGCGCGGACGTTTTGCCAATGGCTCTCGGCGAAAACCGGCCGCTATTATCGTTTGCCTACAGAAGCGGAGTGGGAATACGCCTGTCGCGCGGGCACAACAACTGCTTACCACTTTGGCGATGACGACGCGAAGTTAGGCGAATACGCATGGTTCGACGACAACAGCGATGGCAAGTACAAAAAGGTTGGCCAGAAAAAGCCAAATCCGTGGGGCCTTCACGACATGCATGGCAACGTCGCCGAATGGGTGTTGGATCAATTTGTAAACGATGGGTATCGCAAACACGCGAAAGAGAACCCGTTAGTGATCCCAACGGCTCTTTATCCACGGGTTGTCCGCGGCGGATCGTGGGACGACCGGGCGCACACTTGTCGCAGCGCGGCCCGAACTGGGTCGGATGAATCATGGAAAGAGCAAGATCCGCAGTTGCCGCAGAGCATTTGGTATCACACCGATGCGCGGTGGGTCGGCTTCCGCATCGTTCGCCCGCTTGTAGAACCAACGGACAAGGAAAAAGTAGCCAAGTGGCACAAGTCCGAGCCGGTACAACGGGATGAGAAGAAGTAGTCGTAGGGTGCATGAAATGGTGCATGAAATGCACCACGAATCCACGCATTGGTGGATTACCCTCTGAAGTCTTGCGACTTCAGCTACGATAGCTATCGGATTCAGTTTCGGCGATCACCATTTGTCTGCACGTCCTGCACTTTGCCATACGCGAGCGTGACTGAGACCTTCTTGTAAACAAGCGTCGTCCAACCGCCTTTCATCCAGAAGACAACCTGCTCGGGCTTGCCGAACACGCCATCCACTTGCATGCGGCTGCTGCCTTCTTGAAGCCTGAATGTCGACAGAACGTAGATTCTACGTTTCCTCTCGGCATCAGCGACGGCTTGATCCAGGTTGCGCAAACGAGCAAGATTCTGCAGCCGTGCGTACTCGGCTTTGATCTCTGGACTGACGGGGAATTCGAATGTCTCACCCTCTTTCCCAGTAAGGTAATTGTTGTACATGTCGACCTTGGCGGTTTTGCCTTCGATGCGCATTTCAAAGTCATCCTCGCGCGTTCCGAAGAAAACAAGATGCGTATGCGGGTCGATCAATCCCGGAG
>JADFIX010000072.1:0-2872 GCA_022566435.1 Planctomycetota bacterium | reverse complement strand
TCCCTGGGCCCGGGCTTCTTTGCTCGCCCGCACGCTCAGGATCGCGCCGGTTCGCGACTCACGCCGCGCGACACTCTTAACGATCTCGTCGAACGTCATTTCCGCGCCGAAGACGCCAGCTGGAAAGGCGATTAGCAGAATGCCATAGTGAATTGTCTTCATTGGCTCTTTCCTCAAATGTGAGATTCGGTTGGCTTGTCCAACCGTGTTCTCCCCTCACACTGCTGGACGAGCCAGCAGTGGCACCCTGGCGCGACACTCTTAACAATCTCGTCGAACGTCATCTCCGCGCCAAAGACGCCAGCTGGAAAGACGACTAACAGAACAGTGAATTGGATCGCTTTCATGAGCTCTTTTCCTGTGATTTTGGAGTCCGACAGGCGAGATATTGTATCGCTAGGTTTTTGTACGACGTTAGAGCAATATCCGAATCTCTGGATAACGGTCCTTGGAAATCAGGATTTGGGAAAAACGGTTGTCGTCACGCGTCAAGGGTCTTATTCTAGTGGCAAGCGAAAACGTATGGCGAACTTGCAAACCAGATTCTAAGGCAAACCAAACACCCAGAGGTCAAACGATGAGTAACAAGAATGTAAACACATCAAACCGACGCCACTTTCTTAAGCAGACGGGCACGATCGCTGCCGCTTCGACGCTAGTGGCGGCCGCGCAGACGCCAGTGCATGCCGCGGAAGACAACACGATTCAACTTGCACTGGTTGGCTGTGGAGGTCGAGGGACCGGAGCTGCCATGAATGCTCTGTCGGTCAGGAATGGTCCGACGAAGCTAGTGGCGATGGCCGACGTTTTCGAGGATCGGTTGAAGATCAGCCATCGAAGCCTGTCGACTCAAAAAGTGAACGAAGTCGTCGTCCCCGAGGATCGCAAGTTCATTGGCTTCGACGCTTACAAAAAGGCGATCGATTGCCTGAAGCCCGGAGATGTCGCCATCTTTGCCACTCCGCCGGCTTTCCGCTGGGTTCACTTTACCTACGCCATCGAAAAGGGTGTGAACGTCTTCATGGAAAAGCCGGTCACGGTCGATGGTCCAACGAGCAGGAGGATGTTCGAGCTGGCCAAGAAGTCACAGGCCAAGAATTTGAAAGTTGCTGTCGGGCTGATGTGCCGTCACTGCAAGGCTCGGCAAGCGCTGGCCGACAAGATTCACAACGGCGACTTGGGCGACATCCTAATTCTGCGAGCTTACCGCATGGCTGGGCCGACCGGCTCGGCGGCGACCGGTCCCGCGCCAAAAGGAATGAGTGAACTGGAATGGCAGATCCGTCGCTTTCACGCATTCTTGTGGGCGAGCGGCGGCGCGGTTAGCGATTTTCTCATTCACAACATCGACGAAGGTTGCTGGGCCAAGGGTGCGTGGCCCGTCAAGGCGATTGCATCGGGAGGCCGACACTATCGCGCCGACACGATCGATCAAAACTTCGACACCTACTCGATCGAGTATACGTTCGGGGATGGTACGAAACTGCTGGTCAACGGCCGCACGATTCCCGGATGCAAAAGCGACTTTGCAACCTACGTCCACGGAACGAAGGGCTCGGCGATTTTCTCGACGCGCGGTCACATTCCGGCAAAGAGCCGCGTTTTCAAGGGCCAGAACTTTGTTAAGGACGACCTTGTTTGGCACTACCCGAATCGCGAGCCGAATCCTTATCAAGAGGAGTGGGAAGATCTGATTCAAGCGATCCGCGACGATGCCGATTACAACGAAGTGGAACGCGGCGTGCAAGCGAGCCTCGTTACATCGATGGGACGCATGGCGGCTCACACCGGGCAGGAGATCACCTATGATCAGATGCTCAATTGCGAGCACGAATTTGCGCCGAACGTCAACAAGCTTAAGCTTGATGGGCCGGCGCCTCTGCTGGCTGACAACAACGGCAAGTACCCGATTCCACTTCCGGGGCTCGTCGCAGACGTCGAATATGAGACTTAACGTGGCAGGCACAGTCCCTGTGCCGTCCGTTAGGCGCGTGTCTTCACCTCTCCCTTTGGGAGAGGTCGCGGCCAAAGCCGCGGGAGAGGGTCTTTTTCGGGTTGATAAAGTGAAATGGTTTGCACTGACTAAAATGCCCCTCTCCCGGCCGCTACCGCGTCCGACCTCTCCCAGAGGGAGAGGTGACTGGATCTTGACTGCTCTATTGCTGGTCACACTGCTGACCAGTTCGGTTGCGGCTCAAAACAAACTGCCGACCGAAGACGATTTTTACAAACTCGAGTCGCTGCCCATTCCGGGTGATGCCTACCTGGAGGCCGGCGCGCTGGAAATCATGCCGGACGGTAAACTGGCCGTCAGCAGCCGGCGCGGCGAGATTTGGATGTTTTCTCAACCAACCGGACCACTCGACCAAGTCGGCGTCTCGCGATACGCCCACGGTTTACACGAAGTTCTGGGGCTTGCCAGCCGCAACGGTTGGCTGTACTGCGTGCAGCGCGGCGAGCTAACTCGCATGAAGGATACCGATGGCGACGGACGAGCGGACGTGTTCGAAACGGTCAGTGATGCTTGGGAAATCAATGGCGACTACCACGAGTATGCGTTCGGTTCGAAGTTCGACAAGGCGGGTCACCTTTGGGTTGTGCTTTGCCTGACGGGCTCGTTCAACAGCAACAGCAAGTTTCGTGGCTGGTGCCTGCGGCTGAGCGAAGACGGCAAGATGATTCCCACGGCAAGCGGCATTCGCTCGCCGGGAGGCATCGGCAGGAACGCTGTCGGCGACATGTTCTACACCGACAATCAGGGGCCATGGAACGGCACGTGTAGTTTGAAGTGGCTCAAGCCCGGTTCGTTCCAAGGTCACCCGGCCGGCAATCGCTGGTACGAACTTGCGAAGGATATGAAGCAACCGCTCTC
>JADFIX010000071.1 GCA_022566435.1 Planctomycetota bacterium | reverse complement strand
CCCGCTCTTTCCTGACCGGCGTTCTATCCAAGACTGACGCCAGACCCTCCATCGCCCCCTGCATCCCTTGACGCTGAAGCGCGACTCGTTTCTGCAATCTCCGGCTCTCGTCGGCCTGATCCTCTCGATCGGCGGCACGGATTTGTTCCGCCGAGTACTCGTGTAGCATCTTCAAGCCTGCCAGATGATCGTGCGGAAAAGCTAGACTCTCGAAGTCGGACGTCGTGACGACCAACCCTTCGCCCGCTTCAAACCAAAGCCCATCACCCAGCGGGAGATAGGTCTGTCCCGGTTCCATGGTGAGCCCGGACACGCCTGCGAATCGCGCCGAGCCCTCGTCCACACGCACCCACGACACATGGTTTCGTGCCGGGCGCAAGGATTGTCCGATCTCGCATTTCCGTTGTCCCGGGGCAGCGAGTCGGTCCGCGGCTGGGGGAGGCTTAGGCCAGGGAAGAAGTTCTCCGACCTTGGTCACCCAGGATTCAATCAACTCTCGGGGGTTTTTGCCTGTCTCCGTCGATGCTGACTCGAGGCGGGAAGTCGGTATCGCCAGAAGTTCGACGTCCGCCGTAGCCAGTAACATGAGGCGAATCGGCTCTTGGGCTCGCGTATCTTCGACCGTGAAGACGGCATCGCCAACACCCAGGTGACCTAGCCGGCGACGAGTCCCCACCGCAACACCCTTTTCCACCACGGAACTGAAGACGTCCGCCGACCCGGCGAGTATGCACCACGCCGTATCCGGATCATCAAGAATGAACGGCTGATGACGCTTGGCGATCTGAACTTTCGTATTCAATTTGGACCTCGCGTCTTCGGTCGTCATCACTCGTCGTTTCCGAGCAAATCGTCGTCGCTTCGTATGAGTCGGGCATAGGCGTTGTCTTTTGCCATGAGTTCATCATGGGTGCCCCGCTCGACCACCTTGCCGCGATCCATGACGATGATCTCATCACAATCACGAATCGTGCTCAGCCGATGGGCGACGATCACGCAGGAACATCCGCGTGTTCTGAGCCTGCTGAGAACAATACGTTCCGTCTCCGCGTCGAGCGCACTTGTTGCTTCATCCAAGACTAATATGGAAGGGTTGTTGACCAGCGCGCGGGCGATCTCGAGTCTTTGGGCTTGCCCACCGCTCACATTGCGTCCGCCCTCGGCGATTTCACCGTTCAGACCACCGGGGATTTCGAGAACGGCTTCCATCACTGCGGCATCTTCACATGCGCGAATCAGGCTTTCTTCAGAGACCGTCGAATCCCAAAGTGTCAGATTCTCGCGTACGGTTCCACCAAAAAGGAATGTGTCTTGTTCGACAATCGAAAACGAATTGACTCGGACACGTTCCGGCACCTCATTCCATCGCCTCTGGTCCATCAGAACTTCGCCGTCCCAAGGCTCCAGCTCGCCGCTAATAAGCTTGGAAATCGTCGTTTTCCCGGAGCCGCTTGCGCCCACGAGGGCAATGCGTTGTCCCGGATGCATGGATAGGTTGAGATTCACGATAAGCGGCGGTTCGAGCGGGCTGAACCCGAAGGTGACGTTCTTGAGTTCCACGTACCCCTTCAGGCGAACAACGCTCCGACCGTCATCGTCTTTCAGAATGTCGGACGTCGGCGCGGGCTGTGCGGGAGATTTCAGCACGTCGTCCACACGCTCGAGGTCGCCGCGAAGCTCCTGAAGCAAAGTGCCGAGATTCACGAGGTTGGAAATCGGCGCCAGAAAGTACCGCATGAGCGTTTGAAATGCGATCAGCATCCCGATCGTCATGTGTCCCTGCGTGATCCGATACCCGCCCAACACGATCACCAATGTCATGGCCACGGCATGGAGTACGCCCGGCAAAATACCCAGCGTCTGATTCGAGAGCTGGAGATCCTGTCGCGCGTTCGTGGCTTTGGCCTGGTACCCCGACCACTTTTCGAAAAACTTGGACTCCAGGCCCGAGGCCTTGATCGTTTCGATACTCTGCAGCCCCGCCAGAGCCGTCCCCTGTGCCTTTCCGTACTCTTGCAGCACCCGCATGTTCGATTCGACACGTCGCCTCGATATCCATCTCAGCACGAATATGTTGATCGCCGCGACACCGAGCCCCACGAAAGTGAGCACGACATCGTAGAAGAACATCATGGCGGCGAAGAAGACCAACATGACGACATCGATCGCCGTCTGCGCGAGTTTGCCCGAAAGCACCGTCGAGAGCTTGTCGTTGATTCGGCTTCGATTGGCGATCTCACCGGCATAGCGCTGCGCATAGAACATGGCCGGAAGTTGCAGAATGTGCCAGAAGAATTGGCTGGATAGCTTGATGGCCAGCGCGATCTTGAGGCGACGGAGATAGCGAAGCTGGAGGAAACGCAGTGAACCTTGGAGAAGCAGGGTGAGGGCCATCGCCAAGAGCACCGGGCGAATCCACCGCCCGCGGTGTTCGAGAAGAATCTCATCCAGGAAGACTTGGTTCAGGCCCGCGAGTGCGAGGCTCGGTATCACCAAGAGGAAACCGGCAAGTACGCAGTATTGCAGGGCGCCCATGGCACCCCGAAGTCGGTCCACGAGGGCTGTGGCGGGGTTTGGTCTGCGTCCCCCTTCTTCGAAATCGGGTCCCGGTCTGATGTCCAGAACCACACCGGTAAAGCCCTTTTCAAACTCCGGCCTGTCGACGACGCGGTGACCGGTGGCCGGATCGTTCAAATAGACTCGGTTTCGCTCGATGCCCTCGACGACCACGAAATGGTTGAACTTCCAGAAGATGATATAGGGCGGCGGGAGTTCAAGTAATCCCGGAATTTCCTTGCTGTACCCCTTGGCCTGCATTCCGTATCGGCGTGCGGCCTTGAGGATGCTCGAGGCTTTACTGCCGTCACGAGACACGCCGCATTCACGACGCAGTGTGGCCGTCGGCTCGTATCGCCCGAAATGCGCCAGTATCATACCGAGCGCGGCCGCACCGCATTCGACCGCTTCGAGTTGCAGAATCGACGGTGTTCTCGCTCGGCGGTGGCGAGTGGCGATGTCGGTCATCGTCTCAACTACCGCTCCACTGCCGAAGGATGGGTATGACGAAGGAAATGGGGGTGCGTTCGTCGACGTTCGTACGAACGGTCACGTTCATGCCCGCGGAAATTTCGATGCCCGGATCCTTACCGGAAGTCCATTCGAAACCTTCACCGGTGGTCGAACGCTTCAACTCCACGGTCACCTCGATCTTATCGCCGCCGGCGGTCAGTCTTTGAGCGACCTCTGCGTTGCCGACTTTTTTTTGGGCAGCCTCCATGGTGACAGGATATTTGGACACCTCTAGCACTGTGCCAATGATGCTTCCATATCGCTCCCGCTTAACTGTCGTGGGCGTGACATGGGCGATGTCGCCCTCCACGATCAATTTTCCGTCTTTGACGTCGAAATAGGCATATGCGATAAGATCGCCGCCCTCGATCTCAACACGGATTGTCGCAAGTCGTTGTCCTTCTTCAACAAATTGCCCCTTCATTCCTGTGACCTCGATAACATGTCCGGCGTGCATGCTGCTGACTTGTCCTGCCGTTTCGAGCTGCGTTTCGATACGAGCTATACTTCTCTCTGCTTCACTTATGCTGTCGAGGTTATCCAGGACGAATTCCTCGTGCCGCAGTTCGGATTTCTTTTCCTCGACGGTTAGCGCGTGCATCTCAGCCGTGAGCTCGGCGACGAGTTCCCTCTGGCGCTGATACAAACTGTCGCTCTTAAGGCGGCTGAGTTCGATCTGCTGTATGCGGAGCCTGATGTCGGCCGATTCCGTCTTGTTTTCCAAGAAATTGTGCCTCGCACTCAACTCCTCGCCGCGCTCTGCGTGATCCTTGGCGATCAAATCTTCCACTTGGTCAAGGCGGTCCTTCAGGTTGTTGCCCAGCTTCTCTCTGTCCGCGCTGGCTTCGGCAAGGGTTTTTCCGAGTTCCGAGAAGTACGCCTCACTTCTCTCTTTTAGAAGGCTTGCTCGGTCTCCTGTCGACTTGATTCTCTTCGCAAGGCGAAGGCGATTTTCATTGTATAGCTTCTTTTCCTCTTCTCGTCTTTTCTTCCGCAGCTCTAGCAACTTCTCATAGCGGATATTCAAACCGACCTTCCGCACGTTTTCTTGTTCGAGGCGCTGGAGCAGGTCGGGTTGATCGATTCGTCCCAACTCTTTCCCCATCTCGATTTCTTTGTCGACGGAAAGATCGAACGTCGCGATCCGCCCGGCGGCCGGTGAAGGGAGGGAACGGAGCGAATCTTCGTAGTGCAATTGCCCCACGCCTTCGACCGTGATGGGTATCGTGCCGGCGACGCTCCAAATCAGTGCCATGATAATGACTGCCGCCATGCCGAGTATCGGAAGCCAACTCTTTCGACTCACGACCTGAAGAAGCTGATCGAGCTGCTCGGGCGACGATAGCTGGTCAAGCGCCTCGCTGCGAAATATGCTTTTTGACGGTCGTTTCGACATCCCCGCACCTCGCAACCTACTTCATCCGGCAAGAGACCGACCCGATCTCACCTGCCCGCGCGCCACGGACGGCATCGTCGTCGCCGAGATAGATCCATACTCTTGTCATGATCAAATCACGCGATACCAAAGCGACTCTGAAACCATTCAAACCGTTTCCCGGCCAACGATATTGATTCGAGGAGCCGAGGGTCGATTTCGTCATCGGCCATCTCATCCGCTGATTGGGCCTCTGAGCCAGGCTCCGCCGCTCCTTGTAGCGTCAAACGACGAAGCCGGTGAGCGAGAAACACACCCAACGCTCTATAGAATCGTGCCGCAAAGGCGGTATCGTCTCGTAGTTTGGTCTCGAGCTGATCGCGGGAAATGGCGGCAACGACGGAATTCGTCGATGCGATGACCGTAGCACTTGGCGGTCGGGAGTCGAGAAATGACAACTCCCCGATGAACTCGCCGGGAAGCAACGCATTGATTTCCTGCGAGTCGCGACCGTCGATCCTGACCGAAAGTCGGCCGTCGAGGAGAATGTAGACATCCGCGTTTGGTTCTCCCCGTTGAATCAAAATCGAGTCCGGGGCAATCTCCTGTCTTTGCCCAGCTTCGGCAAGCCAGTCCATGTCGCCGTCGCTGAGTTCGCCCAGGATAAAAAGGGCCTTTCGCACGACTGATACCTCCCGGCCGACACGCCGGCGACCCTTCCGGTACCGGCCGACGCAAACGACAGAGTCTCACACCGTTGGGATGCGCCGACAGCGGCACTCCCGAATTGCACTGATTCATTCGCCCTGGCCTACTGCAGACCGGGCGAAGCGGTTCGTTCACGCCCGGACACGAAAAGGCACTATCGCGGATGATAATATGGAGAGTCTGACGCCGCAACCTAGTTTCTTCAGCTCCAACCCCGGGCGAATGGACGGGTCTGCGCACGGTTGTTTGTGACCGACGACGCTGCGACCAGACTGGAAACCGAGGTCCTGACTATGCGAGCGGGGGTTCATTGCACCACTGCTTGAATTCTAGCCCACGGATTGCTATGCTCGCGGCAGTTGGTAAACTGGTTGAACGGCACTAGGAACGCGAAGTTTGGATTCATCGATCCGGGCTAGCCTACTTGCGATTATTGCGGAGTGACTAGCGCTAATGACGGTCGAAGCAGCCGATTGCCTACGGTGGCGTCGCATGCGGTCATTTTCGACGCACGTCGGGTCGTGCGATCGCGTTGTCTCGGTACGGTCGAGGAGGATTGCTTTGGCGTCGTGGCTGACGTTCGCCTGTTCTCGCGCCTGACCGTCCCCACGTGGGCTCTCGGGCTGAATCGACAATGATGAGTTTGGCTTCGGTTGCCGGACGTCGAGTATTGGCCGCCCCCGGCACGTGTGTGCCTGATATTCGCCCTCGTGTGATTTCGAGCGGCGGGTCGCGACCCACGGACGAGCGAGTCGCGCGAACGTATTTCGTGGAGGTAGTCCTTTGGAGCAATCATCGCCTCACCCGGTTATCGACATCGAGGATCAAGAGCGTTGGCGGAGCTTCGTTGATATTTACGACCCGCTTATCTATCGGTACGCCCGGCTGAAAGGCGTTGGCCACGAAGATGCGTGCGAAGTCGTACAGGAGTGCATGGCGATCCTCGTAAGTCGCGGACCTGATCTGGATTTCGAGCAGGAGCCTCATCAGTTCAAGGCTTGGCTTCGGCGCGTGGCTGCCAACAAGGTCATTGACATGTTCAAGAGGCGGCGTCCGACGGATGGCCTTCCCGAGGACATTGATCTGACCGAAACACGCGAACCCTCCGTGGACAAGGTGTGGGACGAACAGTGGAAACGTAAGCACCTACGATCGTTCCTCAAACGGATTCTCGCACGCGTGTCCGAGTCCACACGGCACGCATTCCAGCTTTACGTGGTGTCCGGCTGGCCAGTTGATGAAGTTGCGGAAACATTGAATGTTTCGACGGATCAAGTGTACGCTGCCCGGTCGCGGATCACGCGCGAGCTTCGGCGCATGGCACAAGAGACGTTTGGCGATTTGACCTCTCCAAAGAGGTGACCCGACCGCCACGTCCGGCCCCTGGGGCGGGTTGGGGGGTCGTGGGTCTCACGACCAAACGTAGGGAAAGGATCGACCTGGGAGTCATGAGTCAAGATTTGACTGCTGTATCGCCCCCCGAACGAGTCTTGAAGACCCTGCTGATCACCGATTTGGTGAACAGCACGGCCCTTGTCGACGCGCTCGGAGACTATCGCTCGGTGGAGATCTTTGAGCGCCACGACCAAATTGCGCGGAAGTTGCTGATCCAGTTCCACGGCCTCGAAATCGACAAGACGGACGGCTTCTTGTTTCTTTTCGATCGACCCTTTGATGCCGTGCTCTATGTTATGGCTCTACACGATGCCCTTGCAGAGCTGTCTGATGAGCTCGATGTGCGACTGGCCGTTCGCGCAGGCATACATCTCGGAGAAATCGTGCTTCGAAAAAACAAGGCGGAATTCGTCGCGCTCGGTGCAAAACCCATTGAAGTCGAAGGCTTGGCCAAGCCCACGACGGCCCGAATCATGTCCCTGGCACAGGGTTCGCAAACGTTGATGACGAGAACGGCTTTTGACCTTGCGCGTCGCGCCGCGGTCGGCCACGATCAGACGCCCGATGACATTCGGTGGGTCACTCATGGCGAATACCAATTCAAAGGCATAGAAGAAACGCACATGATCTACGAGGTCGGGCATCAAGGTCGGGCGCCATTTGCGCCTCCCCCTAGCACGGAAAAGGCCGGGCGGGTGTCCCGACGATCTGCCGGCGAGGATGTCGCATGGTGCCCTATTGCAGGGGTCAAGGTGCCGGGGAACCCCGGATGGAAACTGGAGCGGAAGGTGGCCACCGGGGAACCGGGAGAGATCTGGCTCGCACGTGAGCGGAATCCCGTTTCCAATGCTGATCGCACGATAGCGCTGGACGTAGAGTTGATCACACCTCGAAAGAGGCGAAGGCGAGCGTTCTTGTTTTGGCGCACTTTCGACGAACGCGATTCTACAGACGGAACGCCATTCTGGGAGCTCGCCGACCCGATCGCGTGCATTGCAGTCCGCTCGGGCAGCCAGGAGGGCAGCTTCGTCATGTTGACTCAGAAACCGCTGACCTGCGGTCGCGACAGTACGATGGACCTGCGAATCGACGATCCAAAAGTATCACGGCGCCATCTCGAAGTTTACCCAAAGGGTGATGGGTACGCGATCAGAGAGGCGCAGACCAGGAATGGCGTTTTCGTAAACGGCAGCAGGATCGACAAGGAGCAAGTCCTACATAACGGAGACGAGATTTCGATCGGCGAAACTGTACTTGCTTTCTACCACGAGCCTGAGGGTGATCGATCACCGGCCGGTTCGTTGGAATGATGTGCCTCGATTGTAAACGCCGGTTCCGTTCGCTTGTTCGGGCGGACCACGAATAGATGTCGGCGGACTCTGCCGCAAATCGGCATCACGACGGAGACCTCGCGTGCTCACGCTCACGTTTCTCGGCGTCGGTTCGGCTTTCGCCAAGCGAAACCTCAACTCAAACGCGCTGATCGAGGGTTGGGCGAAAGGTCCGGCCGAACAGGGATCACCCGACGACAGTGTCTTGATCGATTTTGGGACGACCGGCCCCAAAGCACTTCATCAAATAAAGGACCAAGTCGGTTTCCAGTATCTTGACCATAATGGATTGATCAATTACCTGGCAATCCGACGGGTGCTGATCACGCATCTTCATGCCGATCACATCGGTGGGCTCGAGGAATTGGCCTTGATGACTCGATTCGGCTTGGCCGAAGCGAGTTCACAAGAAGAGCGACGTCTCGAGCTAGTCGGCACTGCGGAAGTTCTTTCATCGCTGTGGGAGCACTCGCTCAAGGGTGGACTCGGCGCTTCTGAGGGACGCCCTGCCAAACTGAAGGATTATTTTACGGTTCGGACGGTGCATGAGCGTGGGAAGGGCACGCCCGACCGGATACGGATAATGGAACGATATGAGATTTCGCTGTTTCGTACGCATCATATTCAGATGACGGGACAATTCGACTGGCCGAGTTATGGGCTGTTGATTGCAGACCGGGAAACCGGCGAGACCGTGGTATTTTCGGGCGATACGCAGTTTGACCCGCAGGGTTTGGGCAACATGTTGGCGCACGCAGGAATGATTTTTCATGATGTCCAGCTCGAGGATTCGAAGAGTCCCGTGCATGCGCCGATGTCTGCCCTGCGTACTTTGCCGGAGGAAATCCGCCGTAAGATGATTCTGTACCATTTCGCCGACGAATGGGACGGCGCGCAGTACGACTCCGTCGCGAAGGAATTCGCCGGCTTTGCCGAACCCATGCGTCGCTACGTGTTGTTCGGCGGAGGTTGAATTCGCCCGCCGGGCGAAGACACAATGAGTGGTTGTTGAGCGCGTCTGTGAAGTTGATTGAGTTTTTCATGGGTCCGGTAGCCCTGGCAAGCTAGAATGGCTACCGGCAAAAACGACACCGCCCGACTAGAGCCGGGCGGTGCGCCGCTATGGGGGGATGAGGGCGGCCGGAACAGACAACTTGCACTCTGTCCATATTTCAAGCTACACTGGCGACGCCCAGGGGGGCACGTTCTCTTTGGTAAAGAGAGCCGCCAAACCTACGCCTACCCTGGGGCCCACGCCAACCCCAACGCTGGTGCCCAGGTACAAGCTGACCGTCAATGGCCGCCTGGTCTACGGCGAGCAAGACTTCGTCAGCCTGTCCATGGCTATCATCAAGCTGCTTCCCGCACCGGACGACGACAACGCTTACCGGGCCGGTACGGTGGTCGCCCTACGGGCCCTGCCGCGCACGCCGGGCTATGAGCTGATTTGGAACGGCGTGGACAGCCACAGCGGCGAGACCGCCACGGTCCGCATGGACGCCGACCGGTCCGTTGAGTTCCTGATCGGCTTACGCATTCCCACCCCCACCCCAGCCCCCACGCCGACCAGAGGCGTAGTCATTGTAGGTCCGCCTCCCACGGCGGTGCCCACCGCGACGCCCACGCCCACACCAACCCCCACGCCAGTGCCGACACCTACGCCGACTGCTGCTGGACGTATTGTGTTTTACACCTACAGGGACGGTAATGCCGAGATCTATGTGATGAATGCCGACGGAACAAACCAGACTCGGCTGACAAACAACTCTGCCGAAGATGGTGCCCCTGCTTGGTC
>JADFIX010000070.1 GCA_022566435.1 Planctomycetota bacterium | reverse complement strand
CGGTGTCCAATTCGCCGAGAGCGATGAGCCGCCGCGGCATTGTCCCGTCTGCGAGGACGAACGGCAGTACATCGGATGGAAGGGGCAAGTTTGGACGACTCTCGACGAGATGCGTTCGAACCACACGAACGAGATCCTGGAGACCCTCTCGAATCCATTCGAGCTTCGAGGGGTGTACACATTCGGGGGCAACATGTCGGATCGCGAACAAAACTTGGGAGATACAAAACGGTGAATTGTTTTTCGGGGGCATTCGCAGTAATCTGTCTGTTGGTGGGAGCGCTATGTATTGCAGGGTGTGCGAGCACCCCAACCCAAGAAGCGCTCCAGTTCGACCCGGTGCCCGTCGCAGAGGTCGGCGCGGACGACATCGACGGCATGCTCGCGGCCTGCGCCGAGCACGCCATCGACTTCGTCGTCGTCGGCCCCGAGGCGCCGCTCTGCGCCGGCCTCGCCGACCGGCTCGAGGCGGCCGGCGTGGCGACCTTCGGGCCGAGCGCGGCGGCCGCCAGGCTGGAGGGCTCGAAGGGCTTCGCCAACGACCTCTGCGCCAAATACGGCATCCCGACGGCGGCCTACGCGCGCTTCACCGACGCGCAAGCCGCCAAGGCCTACATCGCCGCCCAGGGCGCGCCGATCGTCGTCAAGGCCGACGGGCTCGCCGCCGGCAAGGGCGTCGTCGTCGCCGAGACCGTCGAGGCGGCCTGCGACGCGGTCGACGCGCTCATCTCTGGCTTCGGCGCGGCGGCGGCCGAGCTGGTCATCGAGGAGTGCCTGACCGGCGAGGAGGCGAGCTTCTTCGCGCTGGTCGACGGCGAAACCGCGCTGCCGCTCGCCGCCGCGCAGGATCACAAGCGGGTCGGCGAGGGCGACACCGGCCCCAACACCGGCGGCATGGGGGCGTACAGTCCCGCGCCGATCGCCACGCCGGAGGTACTGCGGATCGTCGAGCGCGACGTATTCGTCCCCATCGTCGACGCGATGCGGAACGACGGTGCGGAATACAAGGGGTTGCTCTATTGCGGCATCATGCTGACGCCGGGCGGCGTGAAAGTGCTCGAGTTCAATTGCCGATTCGGCGATCCGGAAACGCAGGTGATCATCCCGCGGCTGGCGTCCGATCTGTTCGATATGCTGGAGGCGGTCGTGGACGGGCGACTGGCCGACATCGACATTCACTGGACCCCAAGACCGGCGGTTTGCGTGGTCATGGCGTCGGGCGGCTATCCAGGCACGTACGAGAAAGGAAAAGTCATCGAAGGATTGAATGAGGCGGCAACGGTTCCCGACGCCATTGTTTTCCACGCTGGAACCCGATCCTTAGAAAACCTGACCGTGACCAACGGCGGCCGTGTACTCGGCGTGACCGCAACGGGTGAGACGATCGCCGATGCCCAGCGGCGCGCCTATGACGCGGTGAAAAAGATTCGCTTCGAAAGCGCCCTTTATCGCAGCGACATCGGCTTCCGCGCCATCAGCGCCGAAAGTCGAACGTGATCAAGGGTCGCTCACTTTGCGCTTTCCTCTTAGCGAAATTCCGGAGGGTTCGGCAAGAGCACAAACGAGGGCCATTGAGACCCCATCCAGGGGAGCTAACTGTCCTCATGTGCTTGTCCTCGTGTTCCGTCTTCAATCGGTTTCTCCTCATATAGTGGCGCCGGGCGCTCTCGCCGCGGCCCAAGAAAACCCTCGTGGGCATGGAGGCCACCGGCCACTACTGGTTCAGCCTTCACGACTTCCTTGTGGCGAAGGGATATGAAGTCGCGGTGCTCCACAGACGTACTCGAAGCGACTCAGTTTGCTTGCCCAGGCGAAGGCGTTCTGCGGCAGCCCGTCGATGACCAATGCCAAAAGTATACTCGCGGTTGCCTTGGCCGGGCAGCTTGGTGTACTGCAGGGCCATCTGGACAAGTTCCGCGATCGGATCGAGAAGCTATTCGCCGATCCTCCCGATCACGACTTGTTTGGATCGTTGCCCGGTGCCGGCGAAAAGCTCGCGCCACGTCTGCTCGGCGAATTGGGCGATAACCGTGAGCGTTTCGATTCTCCCGAGGCATTGCAGTGCCATACCGGTACGGCACCGGTGAGCTATCAGAGTGGTAAATTCGAGAAGGTACGATTCCGTCGGGCGTGTCACAAAGTTCTACGACACACGGTGCACCTGTGGGCCGATTTGAGTCGGCACAAATGTCCCTGGGCCAGTGCCTACTACCACAAGAAACGCGAGGAGGGTCAGAGCCACGCTTGCGCCCTGCGGTGTTTGGGCCAGCGTTGGCTGAAGATCCTCTGGAAAATGTGGCAGACGCACGAGCGATACGATCCCGAGCTTCACCAGAGAAACCAACTCAAGCACGGGAGCTGGGTCATCGGACGGCTGTCCACGCAGAACGCGCAATGCACAGTCGCCGAAATGCAGGAAGCCACTGTCCAAAATACACTGTGAAATAGCCTGAGGAGGCTGTTAATGAAAAAGCGGAAAAGAGCCTTGCGAACACAGAGAACATCTGGGCTTACATAGGGCTTACATGTGGCTGCCCCGTTGGTGCGAGCACTGATCGCAACGAAACCCAGGGTCGAGCAATGATCGCATACGAACAACCAGGGGCGAACGGCGAACGCACACGAGGCGTAGATCGTAGCCCGGCGAAGATCGAGCGCAAGCGACTCGTGTAGAACAGCGAAGGCGTAAGTCTACAAGAGACCGTGCGTCCGGGATGCACGCGTCGCACGCGTGCGCGATGATCACCGACGGAGGAGTTATTGTTTCCGCTGCAATGACCACTTCAGCGCCGGGGGGGTGATGAGGGTGGTGAGCATGACCATCACCACCAAGGCGGAGAACACCGAGTCGTCGACCACGCCGATGCTCTTGCCGATGCCGGCGAAGATGAGACCCACCTCGCCGCGGGGAATCATGCCTAATCCGATCGAAAGTCGATCGAAGCCGCGGCCGGCAGGTAGGCCGGCGACGATCTTGCCGATGATCGCCACGACCGTAAACGCGAGCGCCAGGGTGATCGTGCTGGGATCGAGGAAAGAAGCCAGATTAACTTGCATGCCCATTAGCACGAAGAACACCGGCGCGAAAATGCGCTCCAAGGGGGCGATCAATTGTTCGATCGTCGCCACCTTGCCCTCATCCGTGAACTGATGCTCGTTCACGATCAGACCTGCGGCGAAGGCCCCCACGATCGTGGCCAACTCGATCTTATTGGCCAGCCAGGATAGTGCGAAGGCCATCGCCAGCGGAAACAGCAGCTTGTTGTTATCCCGGTCCAAAAAGCCGACGACTCGCGCCCCCGCTCGGGCAAACCGTTCACCGAGCACCATGACGGTGCCTAGAAAGGCCGCCGAAAGAAGTGATATTCGAATGATTTCGCTGACGCGGACTTCACCGGTCGAAACAATTCCCACGACGACGGCCAGAATAATCAAACCAAGCACATCATCGATGACCGCGGCACCCAGGATGATCTTGGCCACCGGCCGTTGCATGGCGTTTAGGTCTCTGAAAACACGCGCCGTAATCCCCACGCTGGTCGCACAGAGCGTCGCGCTGAGGAACAAATGCGCGGGCATGCTCAGGTCCGGCAACAGGAACTTGCTGGTCACGTAGCCGAGCCCGAATGGGGCGACGATTCCGACCACGGCCACCGCCATCGCACGACCGCCGACTTTGACCAATTCCGTGACGCTCGATTCGAGGCCGACCATGAACAGGAGCAGAATCACCCCCAGGCTGGAGAAAATCCATAGGGCAAGGGCCATCAGGACGTGCTCGACGGCGCTCGGGCCGGTCATGATGCCGATGAGTTGGTGGCCGATGCCGCCCTCGGCCAGTTGGGCTTCGGTGAATACATGGGTGGCAGCGTCGGCAATCGACGCCCCGCTCCGCCAGACTTCTTGGATGAGGGCGTCCGCGTCGCCGAGATGCATGACGAGGATGAAGAGGGGCCGTCCCAGCCAATAGCCGATATTGCCCAGCAGTACGCCGATCAGCAATTCACCGAGCACGGCCGGCTGATCCAACCTGCCGGCGGCCCATCGTCCGACCATGGCAACCACGACGATGATCGCTAGTTCGATCAAAACGAATGCGAACGGGTCGCTGTGGCCGCCCTCGGAGTGGGCGTCGGCGTGGTTTTGATTGTCGTCGGCTTCGTGGCTTGCGGCCTGGGGCGCCGCGATGGTCGAGGCGAGCGGAATCGTCGCGGCACACAGCGCGAGCATGACGGCACCTAGCGGCCAACCGAGTGTGCTGCGTTTATTGTGAATTTTCAGCATTGCTTGAACGATAATCCCTGCACCGCGCCTCAGGCCGTCGCGCCCGGCCCATGCGGCGATCATTTTGGTCTAGCGGCAGGCAAAGTCAACTCGCTGCCCTGGCACGAGAAACTCCGGGAGGTATCGAGTTTCGCTTTTGGACGCCTGGTTTTTCGGTTAATGACCCACGGAATTGCAAGAAACGCGAAGAACTGGAGCGGGTGGTGAACGAGCTGGTGGCCGCCTGGGCCGCCTCTTGATATAATCGGTCTAGTACGGTGTTCCATAAATCGCGCGACTATCGCCACTCTTTCCGAGCCGCATGCTTCAGCTTGCGCGGCGCTGCGAATGGCGGTGTCATGGTGATTTCGGGGACGCCGCGCGGGCTAAAGACCCGCGGCTCAGGTAGTCGTGGCGCTTTTGAATCAGGGTACTAGAAAGCGCCCACAAGAGAGAATACCCGACGGATTCATCATGGTCGTAAAATCGATTCCATTTATGACTGCTCAGCGAAAGCGGGCGGATCGTCCTGCGCATCGCGTGCGCCGCGATCTTGTTGACGGATGCGGGCGGCGCATCGATCACCTGCGTCTATCCGTCACGTCGCGATGCGATTTGCGTTGTGTTTACTGCCGCCCGGACCTGCACGTGAATCCGCCGAACGAGCCCGCGGCACTGACCGACGATCAGCGCGTGGAACTCGTGCGATTCCTGCATGAACGATTCGGGCTCGCCCAGGTGAGAATTACCGGCGGCGAGCCGTTGGTCTATGACAACCTGGTGCCGCTGATCGCATCCATACGCGAGGCGATGCCCGACCTGAAGATCGCCATGACCACCAACGCCCGCCTGCTGCCGCTGCGGGCGAAAGCGCTTCGCCGCGCCGGTCTCGAACGACTGAACATTTCGCTCGATTCGCTCCGTCCCGATCGTTATCGAGAGATTACCGGCAGTCATTTGGCCGAGGTGCTCGCGGGGTTTGAAGCGGCCCGCGATGCCGGCTTCCCGGCGCCGAAGGTGAACGTGGTGGCTTTGCGCGGCATCAACGACGATGAGTTCGCCGAACTGGCGGAATGGGGATTCGCACGGGGATCGGAGGTGCGCTTTTTGGAAGCCATGCCGATCGGCCCTGTCGCGGACTTCAACCGCAAGGCCTACATGCCCAACTCGGCCGTGAGAAGCCGGCTGGGCGAGCACTTCGCGCTCGAGCCGCTGACCGACCCCGCCGGTTCGACGGCCAGACATTGGTTCGCATCGAACGACACGTGCCGCGGTGTGATCGGCCTGATCAGTCCGGTGAGCGAACCGTTCTGCGGCGGTTGCCGCCGAATTCGCGTAACGGCCACCGGCGGTCTTTACCCCTGCCTGCTGGATTCCCGATCGAGCGACCTGTCGGTCAGTTGGCGAAACGGTTTGTTCGACGAGGAATTGGCCGAACGAATCATCCTGCAAGCCGTCGGCGGCAAGGCCCCGCAGGGTACAATTCAAAGCACGCCAATGATCAACATCGGCGGGTAGGGGCGAGGATTTTCACTTCTAGCTGAGCCGCGGGCTTCAGCCCGCGCGGACGTACGCGCAAGCTTAGGCCACCGAGCGATCGCGCCGAAACGGTCGTTCGGCTACATAGCACCCGCACCTCGGCTTCGGAAAGGCGGGGAAATGGATTGCAGTTGCAACGACCACGCCGTTCTTGTACATTGTGTGTTCAAGTTTTTACGTTGTGAGTTTGCACACGTTGGGAGTGTGAACATGTCGAAATTCCTTCTCCTTCCTTTTCTCTTTGTCGGTGGTTGCGGCGCTGGCGTCGCGGAAATGACTGCCGGACGTCCTTCCGCGGATGATGACGTAGAACCTGAGATTTCTTCTGAAGGGGCTCAGACTGGAGATACGGCCAGTTCGGCGCCGGAAGTTCGGATCGAAACGAGCGGCGGTGGTTCAGTGTTTGAGAGCGTTGCGTCTAGTGAGCGGTATTTGCAGTGGCTTGCGGTACCAGCACCGGGTTGGGTTTTTGATCGGTGGGAGTTGGTTGGTAGCACGTTTCGGGAGGATGGCACAGAAGTAATTTATCGTGGTGGGTTTTTTCGAGACAATCCGCTGGAACTTGACTCAAAGAGCGAGGGCGTTCTCACCGCCGTGTTTTTCGAGGATGACCGTGAGCCAGAGATGGTTGATGAGGATGTCGATTTTGTTGATGTTGAGGATCTACTTGAATCGACTTGGCAGGTAATCGCCGGGTCGCCGAGCCTTCCGTTTTCCACAGTGGTAGCGACCGCATTCGCCGTTGAGGAAAACATGCTCGCCACCAACGCTCATGTCGTTGAGGCTCTCATAATCATCATGGGCATGAACGATGGCGTCGCTGTCGTCGTACAGCATGAAACTGGCGATATTCGCGACATAGCTGAGACATGGGTGCATGCCGCGTACAACGGCGATCCACTTACCTCACCAGATATTGGCGTTATCCGGGTTCGCGGGGCACACGGGCAAGTTTTTGGTTTCACATATCCGTGGGTGGGCCTTCCCGATATAGGCTCGGAACCCGAGATAAGCGTGTTGGACCCACTGATTCTGTGCGGCTTCCCAGGTGATGTCAGCGATGCGATCGACTTCACCCGTTTTGACCCTGGGCGCGACTTTCGCCCCCGAGCTTCTTGTCTTACAGGAACGGTTTCATCTCTTCGGCCTTTCGACCCGTCAGATGTTGCAACTCCCGACAACACATTCCTTATTCAGCACGATATTGCGACGACTGGCGGAACGAGCGGCAGCGCGATCATTAGCGAAAACGGTCAAGTTATTGCAATTAACTCGGCCAGCACTACAAACGAGGCGGGCCTGAACAGGTTCGCTGTTCGTTCGGACCTGCTGCAGCAGGTTCTAACGAGGATTCGCGTCGGATCACTCTCGCCCCTTCGCATTCCAGTACTAAACGATCAGGTTCTTCAACAAGTCCGCGAGAAATGTTTTTTCGATGAAGAGGACCTTGAAGAGTTACTCAGCGGTCTTGTGGTCGTGGGTGCAAAAGGCGGGACGTACGCTGACTGTATCGCGGCACTGGACAGCCCTCCAAGTTGCACGGGTACGTGCGCAGCATGCATTGTCGCGGCGTGCGATGCTTCGTTTAACTAACGCTCCGATTGAAGAGAGGATCCCTACGAAAAAAGCCTGGTAGGGCAGAGTCGACGACCTGCCTCTACTATGCGCCAGGGACACTGGGCAAATCGACCGGACTCGCACCGGGCCAATCGGAGTCGAGCTGGCCCTCGCTGACGTGTCGGTGAAAACTCAACCACGCCCAGTCGCCCGAATTCTCAGCGCAATCGTGCTTGACCGGATTCATGTGGATGCAGTCTCAGTTTCGGTAGTCATTTTCCGCGTCGCGGATGCGGCGGTCCCAGTAGCATGGTTGCCGTACACCGACTCGACCCTGATCGCGCTGTTGATTCGTCACACTCCAATCCCGCCCGCTGGCGACCAAGTAGTCGTGGGTGCCATCGTTGCCGCGCAGCGGATCCATGTCTTCGTCATCCGCTCGACATGCGTAAGGACATGCCTTCGCTTCGCAAGAGGCCTGGCGCGCGGCGCGCGCCTCGCTAGCCTGGCATCCATCAAAGAGGCTGTTCGTAGTCAATAGACGTTTCACTTTTTTTGGACGTCTCGATGCGGCGTCAGCACACCTTTCCGGGGCGAATTGAAGCCGAGGGGTTTTGCGGCGAGTAGCTCCCAACGGATCGGCGCGCACCTGCCGAACCTGAGTACATTCAGTTAACCACGCTACGGGAAAAGCTGATCAGGATAGGGTCGAAGACTATGCGGCGTACTCAATACTTCACGGTTTCGAGGGAGTTGTTTCGAACGATACTCGGCAGGATGCGGAGCTTGGCATACGCGGTGCCAACTCCGTGTGGATGAGCGACATCATGCCAGCGATCAAGGTTCACAGGCTGGGTATGCGACAGTTGAGGCACGCCCGGAGAGCGCCGAGATGGTCGGGGCTCTTCCGCTGGAGTGCGAAATCTGGAGGTTCAACCGGTCAGAACGGCCCGGACGGTTGGCCCCGGAGTCGCACAAAGCGGTGGAATCGAGGGGGCTGAACAAGGCATCATGACCGGTAGGTCGTTCCGATACCGGCCATGTGGGAGATTTTGGTCTAACACGTTCTAGGGTAAGGACTTACGACGCAACAAGCAAAAAAAAGCAAACTCCGTGTAAGATTTTCTCCCTTCGGCGGGACTAAACCAGGGAATGGGAACTCAGCTAAAACAGGGATACGGACCATGTGCGTTAAGTCGATCGATGAAAGAAACGAATCCACCCGGTCATCGGACCTGCATCGCGTCGGTTCCGGCAGCATCACCGCAATCATTGCCGTCGCCGCGGCTGTGCTGTGGGCGGCGCCGCAGGCACAGTCGCAGACGGTCATCCATGTTGACAAAAACTCTACCGGTCCGGTGCACGATGGGTCGAGTTGGTGCAGCGCGTACCGGGAGCTGCATGAGGCTCTCGCCGTCGCTGCGGCGGGCATGACGATCCGCGTGGCCGACGGCACGTATCGTCCTGACGCGACGGCTCTCGCTGATCCGCGCGAGGCGACATTCCAACTAATCAATGGGGTCGCCCTCGAAGGCGGTTATGCCGGCTGCGGAGGGGGCGACCCGGACGAGCGGGACGTGACCGCGCTCGAGACGATCCTACACGGAGACGTCAACGACGACAATGATCCGAATGGAGATCCCGGGCCAGGTGGAGGCTGTTGCCGCGGGAGCGGAGTTCCGGGTTGCGCTGACGCCAGTTGCCTCGCGAAGGTATGTGCCGTAGAGCCGTCCTGCTGTGGGGAGAACTGGTTCTTCACCTGCGGTGTACTGGCCCGCAAATGGTGTTGCGAGCTGTGCAGCGACAACCTCACGCACTGCGACGATAGCTACCATGTCGTTACGGGGCGTAGTACGAACAACACCGCCACTCTCGATGGATTCGTGATCACTGGCGGGCGGGCAAGCAACGCTAGCGGCGGTGACCTCTACACTGGCGGTGGCGGTATGATCATCGTGTCTGGCGATCCCACCGTTACGAATTGTACCTTCGCGGGCAACTGGTCCGAGGGGGCCGGTGGCGCGGTATACAATTATGAGGGCGGGCCAACGTTTACGAATTGCACTTTTCACGCCAATACCGCCGGTGGGCTCGGAGGCGGGATGTACAACCTGAACGGCGCCGCGACTCTCAGAAATTGCACGTTTACCGAAAACGTTGCGGATGAACTCGGCGGCGGCCTGTACACCGTCAGTTTCCACGTCGACCCGACCGTGGAGAATTGCACGTTTGTCGAGAACCGGGCCGACGTTCGCGGCGGCGGTATGTATGTCGAGCATGGAAGTCCGAAATTGTCGAGGTGCACGTTTGTCGCGAACTGGGCGAATATCAGTGGCGGCGGTATGTATGTCGAGCGTGGAAGTACGGATTTGTCGGGATGCACGTTTGTC
>JADFIX010000069.1 GCA_022566435.1 Planctomycetota bacterium | reverse complement strand
AGCGCGCCGCTTACGACTTTCAGCGTGGTGCCGACGGTAGTTGCGTTGAAGACATCCAGCGACAGTTCGATCGTGCCTTCGTTGGTGAATCCTTCCTGCACGGCGAGTGTCACCGGCAGGGTGGTGGCGGGCGCGATACGGAGTGTGGCATTCGCGTTACACATACTTACGCTGCCGACGGATAGGTTAGAGCTGATGTTGATCGTGTAGGTTCCGTCCAGATCTATGACGGCCTCATCCTGCTCCGTGGGTACGAACCCAGAATCCCAATTGGCACCGTTTTCCCAGTCGCCGCCGGACTCGCTGATCCAGCGGACTTGCATCAGCGGTGGTTTGCTTCCGAAAGCCGCTTGAAAGATCGCGACATCGGCGAGGTCGACGGTCGTGGTCGCGTCGAAGTCGGTGAATCTGCATTCCAGCGGAACCGGCCCGGCATCAGGTCCCGTCAAGCAATTGAGCAGACCCTCGTAGTCCAGCAGATTCACGAATTCATCGCCGTCAACGTCTCCGCTACGGGGCAATTTGACGAATCGGAACCCGCCGGTCAGCGAAAGATCGCCGCTGGTCATCTCGCCGATTTCGGTCTGTCCGACGGTGCCAATGAGTTCCAGGTCGCCGGCAATCGAAACGCCACCGCCGTTGTCGATGCTGTTCCACGTCAAATCGAATGCCAGATCACAATCCTGGGCGAATATGCCGTTGGTTGCGAGTGTTTGTACCAGCAGCGCGGTAGCGAGCCGAATTGGCGTATTCATCGTCATTACTCCTTGCGCCGTTAGGGCAGTGGGCTGGTTATCGTGTACGCGAGTTGCACGGATCGCAGGTTCTGCACACCGATTTCCACCTGTCTCATTCTGAGACTGATTGCGTAGCCGGCATTGTCGTTGTCGATTGTTGCCGGGAGCATCAGCTCTTCGCAAGTTGTGCCGGGGCAACCTATGAATGTCAGGCCGGGCACTAACTCGGTTGATGCCTTCGCGAGTACCTCGTTGTCCCCATCACTTGTGAAGCGGAACAACGATACGGTGAGGTCATGTTCTGGGGCCGTGTCTTCAACCCGGGCGCTCAAGGCGGTAACGACCGCGCCTGTCGGAAGGTGCACGGCGGCAGAAGCTTCTGCAAAGAGCTTGGTGGAAGGACGTATTGCGACCCTCCACGTTCCGGAGGTTCTGTGAATAATAGTTCCTGAAAATGGGATAAAGGCGGTCGGGGGAATGAACAGGGTTCTTGTTGTTTCTTGAATCGAGATACTGCCGTCGACCTGCACGTCTCCAGCGACATGAAGCAAGGAATCGGGCGTCGCGGTTCCGATTCCCACGTTTCCCTCACCGGTAATCCGCATGTGTTCATTGCGTGGCCCGTCAGAGGGGAAGGCTTCCGCGAAGGTGAAATCACGATTGGCGTGCGTATCGAATTCCGATCCCGAGCCGAAAATGATGTCTCCACCTGTGGCGGGTCCGGTCGTATCGTTCGTGTCCGAAACGATCATCACATTTGCGTCGCCAGTCACGCCGCCAAAGGCGCCGCCGAAATGCATAAAGGCGCGCGTGTCATTGGCATTGGCGCCGAGGAGCATGTTGCCGTGAACTTCAAAACGCTGTTCCGGCGAAGGGGTGCCGACGCCCACGTTGCCGTCGGAATAAGACGTAGCGCTACCGTTGATCTGCCAGTGGGAGTCACCCAGCGGCCCGGATTCGCCCTGCTCTCCCTGCGGACCCGGTTCCCCCTGCGGCCCTTGGGGGCCGGGTGGGCCGAGCCCCCCGACCTCGCCGGGCGGTCCCTGCACACCCTGAAGACCTAGGTCGCCTTGTGGACCCTGTATTCCTTGTGGTCCCGGCGGACCTTGCTCCCCTTGCGGCCCCTCCGGGCCGACGTTGCCGGCCAGCGCGTAGGCCGCATATGGGGCGGGTGTGATCGGCTGTACCGGCGAAAGCGTCTCGAAAGCCCCGACGCCCGCCGGGAGGCGCACGGCAATCTGGAGAAAGCGATCCTCACCGTTAAGGGCACCCACACCGAAATCAAGCTTCACGTCGAACAGCCCGTCGACCACGGGCACGTCGCTGGCCGGCACGACGGGTCCGACAGGATTGGAGCTGCCGTCCAAGAGCGTGAACTCAAAGTCGGCCGTGGCATTGAGCGGCACGCCGCCACGCTTGAGCTGCCCCTGATACGTGAACGCCGAATCCGCCTCGGCCGATTGGATGGCTGAGCCGACTACGACTACCGTGACAAGCGTTCTCAAGAATATTCTGTTCATTTCAGGCCTCGCTCCGGTCGATGCTCCGATTCGCACGTCGCGGACGCAGATTTCCGATTTTGATTTCCCATTCAAACGGGTAGAATGGGTGCCAAGTCGTGCCTGCGCCCTGATCCACCAGTCGTCGCGAAAAACAAGGCCGGACACCGACACGAAAAACTAATTTTTTTCTTGTGAATCTTGGAAGAGGAAACTGGTGAAGCCCTCCCCGGGACAGGTTACTCAGTTACTTGGATCCGTGAGCTGCGGAGACCAGAAGGCCCTTTCCGAACTGCTCGCCGTTGTCTATTCAGAACTCAAGACCCTGGCGGCCGCCAAGATGCGGATGGAGCGACCGGACCATACGCTCCAGCCCACGGCGCTCGTCCATGAGGCATTCATGCGGCTCGTCGGTCAAGAGAATTTGAATTGGAATAGTCGCACACACTTCTTCGGAGCTGCGGCGGAGGTGATGCGGCGCGTACTCGTTGACCATGCGCGGCAGCGGAAATCCGAGAAACGCGGCGGAGGTCGTCCCAGTGCATCACTTGATGAAGCGCTCGTTGTTTTCGAGACGCGATCCGCCGATCTGCTCGAGCTTGACAGTGCGCTCAAGCGCTTGGCCGAGCTGGATCCACGCCAGTCGCGAATCGTCGAGTTACGGTTCTTCGGCGGGCTCTCGACAGCGCAAGTTGCGAAAGTGGTAGAGGTTTCAGAGCGTACCGTCGAACGCGACTGGCGGCTGGCGCGGGCTTGGCTCATGGACGATTTGGGTGGCAGGGAATCGGATGGCGAATCCGCAAGACGAACATAAGTTGCGCTGGCAGCGAATCAAGCAGCTGTTCGACGAGGCAGTGGAACTCGATCAAAACGAACGCGGCGCTTGGCTCGTGGAGCAATGCGGCGATGACCGCGACCTGCTCGCCAAGGTCCAATCACTACTCGAATGCGATGAAGAAAGCTCTTCGTTTCTGCAACCGCCTCTGGGGGCGGGAGACGAGACGCTGCACCTCGACGACGGCAGCGCGCGGCTGGGTCGCCGTATCGGTGCGTACACGCTGAACCGTGTCATCGCGTCCGGAGGAATGGGCACGGTCTATGAGGCCACGCAGGAACAGCCGCGGCGGACCGTCGCCGTCAAACTCATGCGCGCCGGCATCACTTCACGATCCGCGCTGCGCCGCTTCGAATACGAATCGCAACTGCTCGCCCGTCTTCGACATCCCGGCATTGCCCAAGTCTACGACGCGGGCACCCACCGCGACGGCGATGTCACCGTACCGTTCTTTGCCATGGAGTACATCGGCGGCGCCAAGTCCGTCACCGACTACGCCAAAGAAAAAACGCTCGGCACCCGGGAGCGCATGGCGCTCTTCGCCAATGTCTGCGAGGCCGTCCACCACGGCCACCAGAAGGGCATCATCCACCGCGACCTCAAGCCCTCCAACATCCTGGTGGATTCATCCGGTCAGGTGAAGATTATCGACTTCGGCGTGGCGCGCTCCACCGACTCCGATATGGCCATCACCACGTTGCAAACCGGCGTGGGCCAGCTCATCGGCACCCTGCAGTACATGAGTCCCGAGCAGTGCGCCGCCGCCCCGCACGACATCGACACCCGCAGCGACGTCTACGCCCTGGGCGTTGTTTTCTACGAGATGCTGTGCGAGCGGATGCCCTATGATCTCAAAGGGGCGGCCATCCACGAAGCCACGCGGGTCATCCGCGAGCAGGAACCCACCAGGCTGAGCACCTTGAACAAGACGCTTCGCGGAGACGTGGAGACCATCGTCCTGAAGGCGTTGGAGAAGGACCGTGACCGCCGCTACCAGAGCGCCTCGGCGCTGACGGCGGACATTAAGCGTTATCTGAACAACGAGGCCATCAGCGCCCATCCGCCGAGCGCAATCTATCAGCTTCGGGTCTTCGCCCGCCGCAACAAGGGCTTCTTCTCGGCGGTGGCGGCGGTGTTCATCGTGCTGGTCGCCGGGGTGGTAGTGAGCACCACGCAATACTTCAAGGCCGACGCCGCGCGGAAGGAGGCCCTGGCGGCCCGTGCCGAAACACAAGCGCGTGCGGATGAACTGAAGATGGTCACCGAGTTCCAGCAATCCATGCTCGGCGACATCGACGCCGAGAAGATGGGTCGCGGGATCATCGACGAACTTCGCGAGGGTATCCGCAAAGGACTGGGAAAAAAAGAAACCATTACGCCCCAAGAGGTCGAATCGTCATTGGCGTCTTTTGGCCGACTAATCGGCGCGGTCAACGCCACCAACCTTGCACTGAACGTGGTCGATGAAAACGTGCTCGCGCGCGCGGTCGAAACGATCCATAAACAGTTCGCCGACCAGCCGCTGGTTCGCGCAGCCCTCGAGCAGACGGTAGCCGACACGTACCGGGATATCGGTCTGTTTGAACGGGCGATGCCGCTGCAGGAGGCATGCCTGCAAATCCGCCGCCGGGAACTGGGCGACGACCACACGGACACGCTGATCTCGATCAGCAACATGGGCCTCTTACTCAGAGTGATGGGCAAGTACGAGGAGGCGCTGTCCTATGGTCGCGAGGCTCTGGAAGGCAGTCGCCGCGTCCTGGGCGACGACCACCCCAACACGTTGAACTCGATCAGCAACATGGGCCACATACTCAAGGATTTGAGCAAGTACGAGGAGGCCTTGCTCTACGCTCGCGAGGCAGCGGAGAGCCGCCGCCGCGTCCTGGGCGACGACCACCCAAGCACGCTGCTCTCGATCAACAACATGGGCTACATGCTCAAGGATATGGGCAAGTACGCGGAAGCCTTGCCCTACCTTCGAGAGGTCCTGGAGAGTGATCGACGCGTCCTGGGCGACGACCACCCGAGCACGGCGATCTCGATCCACAACATGGGACAGCTGATGCGCGAACTGGGGCGGTTGGACGAAGCCGAACCGCTTGGCGCAAAAGCGGTGCGCCGCGCGCGGCGTACACTGCCGGCAGGCCACTCGTACACGGGCGTTTTCTTGGAGGCATACGGCAAGACACTATTACAACTTCAACGATTCGCAGATGCCGAGGCTGCGCTGCGGGAATCACATTCAATTCTCGAAGCCGCCCTCGGCGCGAAGCACGAGCGAACACTCAAGACAATGAACTCGCTTATTGACCTCTACGAATCCCGGGACGCCGCCGAGCCGGGCAAGGGCTACGCTGGAAAGGCCTCCGAATGGAGAGCAAAGCTGCCTGAAACGCCAAACGATTCCTGATCAACCCAGACAAGCGAGTTGGATCAAGTTCCTACGCCGAAAGGCATCGATTGAGAATCCTCGCCACGGCCCGATGCGTCCACTTGCCCGACTTGCCGGTCTTGGTCGGGACGCCGCGGTCTTCCAATCACACTACAGGCGATGCATTTTCGAGTTGGAGCGATTTAACGAGGCGGCACAAGCAGTGCAAAACTCCTACGCCGTTCGAAGTGACTCGTTTGGACACAATCACGAACGCACGATTGCCGTTCTTCGAGCGCTAGTCGATATCCACGTTTCCTTCAAAGCCAAAGAAAGAGTCCGAATATGGCAAGCTACTTCGCACAACGGTGACACGAAGCCAATGCTCCAACCGGTACACGAGGGGGAGAAGCCTCACCACCAATCCGAGGTTCACGCTTGCAATCGTTGCCGAGTCCGATCTTGGTCTCCTTCGGGACGTCCTAGTGCCAACATTGAACTCTGCGTACCCACGATGCTACTGATAACAGGAAGTCCGGCAAGTAGGAGCGGTTTCGGTTGGACCAGGATCAGCAGGCCATGACGTTTTCCGACTAGGCACGATCGGCATACCGCCCGGGCAAGCAACAAAAGGCCTGCCCGGCAACCGTATCTGTACCAGCCGACGGCCGCGCGTTCCAGTAAGGCCGAGATACGCGATGTTCGGCCTTCCAGGTAGCTCGATCAGGCGGATACGTCCATCGTAGAAGAGGTACGCTCTCGCCGTCGGCAGATTAGTGAGCGTTTCGGTCACGACCTGCGGGCGTACACCCGCCACCTGCGCGAGATTCAAGAGAAGTCTCGTGACCGCAACCCGATTGTTAACCAAGTGACGGTCGTATCTCGGGAAAAAACTTAAATGCGCGGGTGGCACCGCCGGGCTCTTCCCTCGGCCGAAGCCGTCTCAAATTCGTACCGACGGCATCTTGCCTGCAACGTAATATCGAGGCGCGTGCAGGCTAGAAACCGGCGCCACAATTCGCATTGCAGAGTGCTCTAATCGTCTCCGTCGTTCGCGTTGGCCGTTTCGCCGACCGGCACAACAGGGCGGGTGCCGGCGTGGGGCGTAATACCCAAGAGACCAAGGGCATCTCTTTCCACGATGCCGCGAAGCTGCTCGCGGGGGATCGTCGGCAGATTCGTCTCGCGGATCATGTGGGCAATACCGTAGAGTTCCTCGATACCGTGGGCCGGCGAATCGTGCGGATACCCGCTTCCGAAAAGCAACTTGTCCATCACCCCGAATTGATAGGCCGACAGCAAGGTTTGATAGGCCTGCCACGGCTGGGCCAACAGCCAACTGATTTCCGCATACACGTGCGGGTGTTTGGCAAGCAAGACGATCGTCTCGTTGGTCCAAGGGTAGCCCATGTGGGCAATGACGATTCGCAGCTCAGGCAACTCCCGCGCGATTTCGTCCAGCAGCACGGGCCGGGCGTATTCCAACTTGGTGGCGGAAGATAGATAGATTCCCGCATCGAAAAGGATGGGCAGACCGAGCTTGGCGGCCTCCGCGTAAACGACCATGGCTTGACTATCGGTCGGATGGAAGTTCTGGGCGGCCGGTGCGACGGTCACGCCGCGCAAGGAAAGCTCGTTCTTGGCACGCGTCATTTCCTCGACGGCCTCTTTGGGATTGCTGGGATCGATGCCCGCGAAGCCCACCAGGCGATCCGGGTGCTGATTCACATATGCGGAAATCTGGTCGTTGGGGATGTCGGCTTCCAGATAGCTGCTCTTGAAACCGAGGACGAATGTCGTATCCACCGGTTCGACGGCCGCCAAGTGTTTCGCGGCGCCGAATGAGCCGGCGTCCTGATCGGCATCGTCCTGGCCATGCCCTCGCCCGTTCGGCGAAACACATCGCCCGAGCTGTTCGGGCGATTCCCAGGTATGCGTGTAGCAGTCAACGATCATCGAAAGTACCTAAAATCCGCTTTTCGCTCGCCCGGTTCGATCTGGCCAGCGTATCGTAGCGGGCGATACACGAAACGGTCAATAAGTTCGACCCGGACCGGCAGGCGGTGGGTCCGTGATCGCCGCGTGCTCCGATGAAGCTGCACGATGGGTTGTGTGGGTGGCATGGGTTCCGGCGCGCCGGGATTTTCCCGTTGTTCATCCGATCGCCGGCACGGGTCCCGATGTACATCTGGACCCATACCACCCATACCACCCATGGCACCCTCAAATCAAGCTGGGCTCTGACGCCCGTCATGTCACACCAGCTAGGTCGCGGGCGCTAGGATTCCCTCTATCGGAGATGAGGCCGACGCATAACGCTTTCGAGGAATCCGTCCGGCCAAGTAGGCGAGACGCCCGGCCTCGACCGCGTGGGCCATGGCCCGGGCCATTCCGATCGGGTTCGTCGCGCCGGCGATCCCCGTGTTGAGCAACACGCCATCGGCGCCCAACTCCATGGCAATGGTCACATCGGAAGCCGTCCCCACACCCGCGTCCACGATCACCGGGTAGTCCGGATCGCCTTCTTTCAGGTATTCCAGGCATAGTTGAATATTAGCCGGGTTGAGAATCCCCTGACCACTTCCGATGGGCGAACCAAGCGGCATCACGCTTATCGCCCCGGTATCTTTGAGTTTCTTACAGAGAATCGGGTCGTCCGTGCTATACGTCAAAACGTCCAGGCCATCCTTGACCAGGGCTTCGGTGGCCTCCAGCGTGCCGATCGGGTCGGGGAGCAGTGTTTTCTTGTCCGCAAGGACTTCGAGCTTGACCCACTCCGCGCCGGGGTTTCCAAGTCCATCGAGCAATTCGCGACTTAGACGCGCGGATCGAATGGCGTCCTTCGCCGTGAAGCACCCGGCCGTGTTGGGAAGAATCGTATATCGCTGCATATCGAGGTGGTCGAGGATGCTTTCAGCTTTGGCCCCTCCATCGGGCGTCAGCACGTCACGCCGGATGGCAACGGTCACGACTTGCGTCTCCGAAGCTTCCAGGCACTCCTTCATCATCTCGAAAGTGTCGTATTTTCCGGTTCCGACGAATAGGCGCGACGAGAACTCGAACGAACCCACCCGATATCCGTTTTCCGCCATTATCCACCTCCCACGAATGTTGCGATTTCAATACGATCGCCCTCGCGGATGACTGTTTCATCGAACGTGCGGCGCCGGACGATGTCCTCGTTAATCTCGACGGCCACACGGATCGGCTGAACCTTGCGTTGGTCCAGCAAATCGCCCACCGTGATCCCGTCGGGAACGATTTCATCATGTCCGTTAAGCACGACGCGCACTATTTCTTCACCCTTCTTCGTCAATCGACTACGAAACGAGAGAATCCAGCCTGATTATAGATCGACGCTTCCTACCCTTCAATCGCTTCAGATTTCGTGGAGAATATGATCAGCCCGTACACGATTGCCGCGGCGATAACGGCCATGGCGACGGCCACTTTGCATTGTAAGCGCCGGGCCTCGAGTCCGGCGTCGGTTTTGGGCTCCTTGCGGTATGCCCAGAGGGTCATCAAGGCGAGACATAGAGCACCGGGTGATCCGAAATAGAGCACCAAGATGACGGAAAAATCAGTGAACGCAGGTCGGTACACGAGCATGCCCAGGGCCACCAAGAGAGTAGCCAGCCCGATCCACACACCAAAAAACGCCAACATTTTCTTACTCCACCCAAAGGCACGACTCGTCCATCGCGGTTACCATAGCGGGTCGCAGGACCATTGAGCAAGGTCGGGGCTGGGCCGCGATCCGCCTCACGGACTCGGGAACGGTTTCCGGCCGATGCGGATCGTGCTTTGTTGATGGATCGAACATGATCGACGTAGACGAAGCCCACCGGGTGTTGATGGCGAATGTGAAGGCGGGTGCGGTTGTCGAAGTGCCACTTGAGGACGCGCTGTTTCGCACGCTTGCGGAGCCGATCACCAGCGACATCGATCATCCGCCATTCGATCGAGCGGTGATGGACGGTTACGCCGTTCGTGCGGCGGATGTGACCCAAACGCCTGTCACTCTGAAGGTGGTCGGGCAGATCCCCGCAGGAACAAGCCCCGAGGCGTCGCTGAACGCGGGTGAAGCGATGCAAATCAATACCGGTGCCCCCATTCCGGCGGGGGCCGATGCCGTGGTGCGTGTCGAGCACACGGGCACGTCGTCAGATGCGAACACCGTGGAAATCCGTGAAACCGTAGCGACGGGCAAGTTTATTACGCCGCGTGCCACCTACCGCACCGCTGGAAACGTGGTGCTTGAAGCACGGACTCTTTTGACGCCTCTTGAAATCGGTGTCGCGGCGTCCGTGGGCGCGGCCCGGGTCAGGGTGTA
>JADFIX010000068.1:646-9838 GCA_022566435.1 Planctomycetota bacterium | reverse complement strand
CTGGATCTCACCGGCTGGAATCACTCTGTACAACGGCTCTCCTCCTTCAGTCGCGGTCAGGCGGGGGCTCGAAGCGGACCCGGCGCTCGTCGAAATGTCGATACCGAAGCCGGCTGACGGACGGATGCTCACCGCGCAAGAATCGCGAGACTGGTTCGTCTGGCTGGCCCAGCAGGGCTTCGCGGTCGACCGGTGCGGCTATCAGCCGGCAAGCGGCACGTTCTTTCTCAACATCGAGTCCGACGAGGCGATGAAGCCTCTAATCGATGCCGGTTTCCAAGTTGTTCGTCGTCTCGACGACGCACCGCTGGAAGGCGCCGGTCGCACCCAAGCCCAGTATTTCGACCCCGACGAGATCGCGGCCATGCTCGCGCAAGTGGCGACCGATCATCCCGCCATTACAAGAGTTTTCAGCGTCGGCACCACGGCGGAGAGCCGCACGATCTGGGGAATCGAAATCTCGAACAACCCGGGTATCGCGGAAGATGAGCCCGCCATTCAATTCAACGCCCAGCACCATGCCCGTGAAGTGGCCACGTCGCAGGTACTCATGGACGTTGTCGAAACGCTGACCAACGGGTACGGCGTGGACGCGAGCATCACCTCGTGGGTCGACGATTACAAGACGATCTGCGTACCGATGGTAAACCCCGACGGCGTACAATTCGTCTTCGACGGCACCTCGCTTTGGCGAAAGAACCGTGAGTTTTATCCACCCAGCTGCACCGGCGTCGACTTGAATCGCAACTATCCCTACCGCTGGGGGCCGGACCGATGCGGCTCTTCGTCCAGTTGCTCCGGTGACACCTACAAGGGACCGTTGGAGGCGTCGGAAAAGGAAACGAAATCGATGATCGCCTTGGCGAATGAGTTTCATTTCGTTATGGCCACATCCTATCACGCATCCGGGCAATTCATCGACTACCCCTACGCGTGCAGCAACGGTTCGGCGAGTTCGATGATGCCTGAACATGATGTCATCCACGAAATGATGAACGCTGCGGCGGACGCGATCGACGCGGTGGACGCCACACCGCGTTTCACGGTCTTTTCCCCTGCGTCGGCAGGACCGCTTAGCGGCGATGATACGAGCTGGTACTACGCCGCCCAAGGAGTCTATTCGTTCATTATCGAAGTCGGTACGAGTTTCGAGCCGTCGTTCAGTCTGGTCGCGGGAATCGTCAATCGCAACCGCGCCGGCTGGTTGTACATGTACGATCGACTCGACCAGGCACGCATCGACGTCCATGTGACCGACGGCTGTACGGGGTCGCCGCTGGAGGCGGATATCACGCTGACCGACTACGTGTTCGATACCGGCGAGTCGGCGCGGTCCACCTTTCTACCTTTCGGTCGCTGGACCTTCGTGGTCGTCGCTAATGACACCTACACCGTTCGCATATCCAAGCCCGGCTATGTCACGCAGGAACTACCCGTGGTCGTTGGAAACGTTCCGGTGAATATCGATGTCGCGTTGCAGCCGGACAGCGCATGTACTTCGGGAATCCCCACTGCGTCGACGTGGGGTTTGACGATCCTCGCGCTTGGCCTACTTGCCGCCGGTACGATCGTCTTTCGCGGGCGGGGGTTTCGCGAACGCTTACTTTGCTGATACCACGAATCGTCGCAGGCCGGGCGCGTGGCACATAACACGCCGCAGTGTCGACCTAGGCGGGCAGTCCTTCGATCGCACCTCGCTCTTTCCGCCGCGAGGATCATCTGGCAAGCAGGGCTAACAAATCGCCAGTGGCACGTTTATCATTGAATCATCGTATGCATTCTGTTAAAATATAAGCTTGGACTGAAGTCGGATGTCGACCGGCGATGCAAGCATGATCGCGCCGCGCGACATGGCGATGGGGGTAGGGGATCGCCGCTCGGGAGTTGCTCATAGCTCAGGAAGTTCCCCGACCGTTTTGATACTTCGTTAGAGGGCCACCCTACGGGGTGTTTCGGAGGGAGCTTTTGTGAAACAGCTTATTTCGAGAACACGACAGTTGGTGCGTTCGACGCGCAAGGGCAGGTGGGTCCTTGTCCTGGCGGCGATCGGTCTTTCGGCCGCGACGCTTGTGGCACTGGATTTTTCTTTGCATGAGTCCGAGGCGCTTGCCCTTCGTGATGGTGCGCCGCAGGCGAAACCGGTTTCCAAGACGACGGCATCACCCGTTGTTACGAGTGCCAACGTGTCGGCAGTTCCCGATGTCGACGCGCCTGCGGATCCGCGCGATCGCGGGCTCGACAGCCGTGTGCCGAGGGCTACCCGGTCTCGTATGGTGGGTCCGCCCATCGGCGGAAGCATTTGGGTAAGCCAGGGTCCCGGTCCTGCCCAATTCGGGCAAATCGAAAACGTTCTTCCTGATAACGAGGTGGTGGGCGCCGTTCACTGCTTAGCGGCCCACCCGGTCAACGCCGACATCCTTTACCTCGGTGGTGTCAACGGCGGTGTGTGGAAAACGACAAATGCCACGGCGATCAGTCCGACTTGGGTTCCCTTAACCGATCTGGAGAACGGACTATCCACGGCGCCCTCGAATTCGACCCGACCGATGTTACACATCAAACGCTTGTGGCGGGCATCGGTCGCTACAGCAGTTTCGGTAGTGCCGGGTCCTTCCGCACTGGAATTCTCCGCACGACCGACGGTGGAACCACGTGGCAGTCAATCGACGGCGGCGGAGTCCTTTTGAACAAGAATATCTCCGGCGTTGCAGCGCGAGGCGGTACGATTGTCGTATCGGTGAACTTCGCCATCCTCTTCGAATTCCCCGAGATTGGCATTTTCCGAAGCGTAGACGGTGGCGTCACCTTCACGCAGGTTTCGACGGGCGATGGCACCGCGACCGGTTTGCCGAGCGGGCTTTCCTATGATTTGGAAGGCGACCCCACGAGCCCGAATACCTTGTACACGAATATCGTCTTTGCGGAGTTTGCAGGTGGCGCGAACGGCATTTACAAGTCAACCAATTTCGCTGCGACATGGACCAAGGTCAGCGACTCGACCATGGATGCTTTGATTATCAGTGGCGTGACAAGCAATATCGAACTGAGCGTGGGAAGCGCGGGGCAAGTGTTTGTGGCCATTTTGAATTTCGGTCAGCTCCGCCACGGTGGCGTTTTTCGTTCGGGTGACGGCGGCGCGACGTGGCTCACCATGGATGTTCCCCTTACGAACGAAGGCGGCATAGACGTGGGAACGAATCCTACCTTCAAGCCCAATGCCGGCGAACCCGGCGGCCAGGGGGCCATCCACTTTTCAATTCAGGCCGATCTCAGCAACTCGAACATCGTCTACGTCGGCGGCGACCGGCAGCCGTTCCCGCTGCCCAACTCGATCGGCGCCCAAGATTTTACCGGGCGACTGTTCCGCGGAGACGCCTCGCTACCTCCCGGCAATCAGTGGGTACACCTGACGCACTCGAACGTGCTCGGCGCGCCGGGCGGCGGTACGGCCAGCAGCAGCGCACCGCACGCCGACTCGCGTGAGATGGTTTTCGATGTCAACGGCGACCTCATCGAATGCGACGACGGCGGTATTTACCGTCGCACGTTTCCTCGGTCCAACACCGGCGATTGGTTTTCGATGATCGGAAACTTGGCGGTCACCGAGTTTCACGACATCGCTTACGACCATAACTCGAAGGTCATCATCGGCGGAACACAGGACAATGGCACGCTTCTTCAAAACGCGCCGGGCGGTATCACTTGGCGGAATATCTTCGGCGGCGACGGCGGGGATGTGGCGGTCGACGACACGAGCCGTCCGGGCTTTTCCATTCGGTACTATAGCGCGCAGTTTCTGGGCGGCTTCAGTCGCGCCACGTATGACGCGGCCAACAACTTCGTGGAGATCGACTATCCCACCCTGACCCTCATTGGAGGGGGAAACGAACTAGGCGGGCAGTTTTCCACGCCCATCGCGCTGAGCGCCGTGGATCAAACGCGCCTGGTGATCGGTGGTGACCGGTCGGTATATGAATCATTGGATCAAGGCGATACCATTCGCGAAATCGGCGCGGATATTTTGGTAAACAGCACGACGGCGGGCAACGCCATGGCCTACGGCGGGCGGCTGGCGGGTGTTCCCAATCCTGATGTCCTCTACGTCGGTTCAGGTTTCTCGGTCTTCCGTAGAACGACGCCCGGCTCCGTGCTTCAGTTCGCCGGCATTCCGCCGGCAAGCGGAATTGTTCGGGATGTGGTAATCGACCCTCAAAACTGGAACCGTATCTACGTCATCACTGATTATGAGGTGTTTGTGTCGATCGATGCCGGTACGACCTGGTCCGACATCACCGGCGATCTGACCGGCGTCCAGGTACTTCGGTCCGGTGAATTCCTGACCAGCGCGGGCGAGGGCGGGCTTGTGGTCGGCACAAATGTCGGCGTATTTCTGTCGCGCCGTACCGCCCTGGGAACCTGGAACCGGATCGGCACCAACTTGCCGAATGTCCCGGTGTGGGATCTCGATTACGACGCTACGGATGACGTACTTGTGGCAGGTACGCTCGGCCGGGGTGCTTGGATGATTGAAAACGCAGGCACGACGATTCTGCCTGATTGCGGCAGTTCCGCGTGCCTGGGCGCCTGCTGCTTCACTTCGTCATGTACGGATTCGATAACCGAGGCGTCCTGCTTGGATGCGGGGGGAACCTGGTTTGTCGGAGACACCTGCGACAGCGTCTGCTTGGGTGCGTGTTGCGATGGTGCCACTTGCCTCGATGCTCACACGGCGGGAACGTGCGCGAGCGTGGGAGGCGTCTTCCGTCTGGGGTCCAATTGCGCGACGAGATCCTGTACCGGCGCCTGCTGCGAGTCGCTGACCTGTACTGAGGCCCTGACCGACCCCGCCTGTTCGTCCGGCACATGGCGGGAAGGTGAAGTTTGCAACGACGTCTGTTTCGGTGCGTGCTGTACGGGGACCACGTGCGCGGATGGGATCACCGAGTCGGGCTGCGAGGACGGCCTCGGCGGTGTCTTCTTTCTCGGAGACAACTGCCAAAACACATTCTGTGCATGTGTGAACGGCGTGGGCGACTGTGTCTCATTGCACGCCGGTGTCGGCTGCGAAACAGAGGAATGCTGCAATGCGGTCTGCTTGCAAGATTCAACGTGTTGCACCACGAAGTGGAGTTCCACGTGTGCCCATCTGGCTCGAGCTTCGTGTGCCGAAAACGATAACTGCGCCGACGCCCTCGCCATACAGGAAGGAATTACGCCATTCGATACCTCAATGTCCACAACCGACGGACCGCTGGACTGCCTCAATGGAGACTTCAACGTGGGCACGAAGGACATCTGGTTCGTCCACGACGCGGCGTGCACGGGTGACATGACCGTGAGTCTTTGCGTCAATACGTTTTACGACAACACGCTTCAGATTTACGAGACGGCGGCGTGCGATCCGCTCGGCGTGCAGCTTGACTGCGGCGATGACACGTGCGGTTACGGCGGTGGACCTGCCACGCTCACCGTGCCTATCGTGGAAGGCACCCAGTACTTGATCCGTACGGGTGGTTGGGGTGATTCCTCCGGGCCGGGCGAGATCGACCTGTTTATTATCCCAGCCGACAATGGAGACGATGACGGCGACGGCGTTGCCAATCCTTGCGATCTCTGTCCGGGCTTCGACGACAGAATCGACTGCCAGCCAAACGGTGTTCCGGACGGTTGCGATCTAGACGACGGCGATCCGGACGGCGATGGGCAGGTCAGCGACGACTGCAACGGCAACGGTCTTCCGGACGAATGCGAGCCGGACTGCAACGGCAACGACGTGCCCGACGACTGCGACATTGACGGAAGCGATCCCGACAATAACGGACAAGTCAGCGACGACTGTGACGACAACGGCTTTCCGGACGAATGCGACGCGCGGGGCGGTGGCATTCTCTTGGATGTCGATTTTGAAGCCGGCATTCCCGATGGGTGGGCGGTGACCGGCATTTTCAAGGTCACGAGTTCGTGCCCGGTCCTGCCGACCTGCGACGGCAACGCATGGGCCTACGCCGGAAACGAATTCACCTGTACCTATGGCGATAGTGAAACAGGCGAGCTGGTCTCCCCCCCGATTGCGCTCGGGCCGACCATCAGTGAACTCCACTTCTGCTCGATGCTCTTTACGGAAACCGGCTTCGACTACGCGGACGTCTTCGTGAACGAAGAGCGCGTGTATCACGAGGCCGATTACATCGGCGTCTGGCAAGACCACGTGCTGGACCTATCCGCTTTCGCCGGTCAGACAGTCACGATCACGTTTCGTTTGACCAGCGATGGTTTATTCAGCGGACCGATCGGGTGGCAGGTGGACGACATTTCGCTGGTATCCGGTAGCCCACCCCAACAGGGTTGCTGCCTCCCCGGAAACACTTGCGAAACGCGCTTGCCGGAGTGTTGTCTGAACGAGGGAGGGACGCTGCTAGGCTCCGAAAGTCCGTGTACCGAACCCGAGGCTTGCTGCATGTCCAACGGTACGTGCCGGTTCCTCGATCCTCTCTGTTGCGAGAGCGACGGCGGAAGCCCGCAAGGCCCGGACAGCGTGTGCAGACAGGTGGAGGCGTGTTGCCTTGGCGACGGCACATGCCAGGTTCTCGATCCGCTTTGCTGCAGAGAACAGGGCGGTATGTCACGAGGCCCGGCTACCGTGTGTACCGTGCATGTCTGTGATTGCGACACGGACGTCGACTGTGACGACGGGGATTACTGTAACGGTGCGGAGTCGTGCGATTTCCAGTTGGGTTGCCAAGCGGGTAGCCCGCCGTGCACGGATCCCTTACTGCCGCAATGTGACGAGGACAACCAATCGTGTGTGGAGTGTCTTAGCGATGCGCACTGCGATGACGGGGACTTTTGCACCGGCGCCGAAACGTGCGACGATGCCACATGCCAATCGGGCACGCCCCCGAATTGCGACGACGATGTCGCTTGTACTATCGATAGCTGTAGTTCAGCGGCCGCGGCCTGCCTCCATGCGCTGGACCACGCCGCCTGTAATAACGGTGTGTTCTGCGACGGACAGGAATTCTGCGACTTGCAGTCCGGCTGCCTGGGTGGCCCCATCCCTTGCACGGGCGCGCCGCGACCGGAGTGCGATGAAGAGACTAACGCATGCGTCGAGTGTCTGATCGATGCCCACTGCGACGACGAAGTGAGTTGCACGGTCGATAGTTGCGACGAGGAGGATCACGAGTGCAAGTACCGGGCGTCCGACGCCGCCTGTGACGATGGAGATTTCTGCAACGGCGCCGAAACTTGCAACGCGACCAACGGATGCCGATCGGGCACGTCGCCGAACTGCGATGATGGGGTCGAATGCACCTTCGATCACTGCGATTCGCAGGCCGGCGCGTGCGTGAGCGATTCGGATGATTTCGTCTGCGATGACGGATTGTTCTGCAACGGTTCCGAAACATGTGACGGGGCGGACGGCTGCAAGGAAGGGTTGGCGCCGGACTGCGACGATGCCATCGACACGAACCTGGATGTATGCGACGAGCAAACTGAGACATGTAAGCATGGCGACCTGATCGTCAGTGGCGAATCTACCGTCTTTGCCGGGGCAAGCGGGTCCTACACCGCGATAATCGTTTTCGACGACGGAACCGAGCAGAATGTGACGAATCGGGCGAACTGGCGCGTACTCAGCGCCTCCCTACCTGGCGCGGAGTCTTTCGCCTGCGGCGTCGACGCCGGTCTGCTGAGCTGTCGCCCGAACCTCTATGGAGATTTTGTGCCGACTGACGACGCGATTGTGGGTATTCTCGTGGAGGCTAGGGTCGCCGAGGGTTCTGTCGAATTGGTCGCGTCGGCGGCCGCCTCGATCCTACCGTTACCGCCGGAGGCGGGGCAGGTCGTTCCGAACGCGGGCCAACCTCCGCCCAGCGGCGCCTGCGGTTTGTTCGGTATGATGAGCCCCGCACTGCTTTTGGTCGGTCTCCTTCGGTTACGAACGACGCCCTATCGAAGTAGACGGCGCGCTCACTAGAATGGCGACACCGAGCGCCCGAGGTTTGTCATTGACGTTTTCGGCCGGGAAACGTAGCATGGTCCCTGGCCTGGCAGCTTGAAGAGGCACATACGAGCGAACAGGGACACGCCGCGGTGGAGTCGGTGTCGCGGGATCCGCAGGCGAATCGAATCTCGCCTTGGTGGCGGTATTCTTGTGGATGCCCCAGGGCAGTCATTTCGAGTAGAGGATCGCGATATGCAGGGTGGGAATCAAGAACTCAACTTCTCCAATGTCTGGATCGACGAATACGCATTCAAGAAGAAACTCGGAAGTGGGGGATATGCATCTGTCTGGCTTGCAGACGAATGTGCCAACCGAGAAGTGATCCAAACGGTCGCCATCAAGGTATTTGTCGACGACTACAATAATCGAGATTCCTTTAACGAAACATTCGCGAATTTTCGGCTCGACCTGAAATTCCTTGCGGAACTCGCGCCGAACAATCCCATCGTCCAGTACTTCGGCCATCGAATGCCGGAAATTGCGGTACAGGAAGATGGTAGCATCCACACGGTCACGTCGCGTCCGGACGATTCTGAATCGAACACGCCTATTTTGACGTTGTTTCTGGTTATCATGGAGTACGCCGACGGCGGGCACCTCGGGGCGACATACCGCGACAATACCATCGTGGGAAAAGTCGATCATTCCTACCTCGATCATTTTAGTGATGTGTGTACGGGGTTGGCGGTCGCGCACGAGCACAACATCGTGCACTGCGACGTCAAACCGCAGAACTTGATGTGGTTCCGGAAACAAAACAAGGTCAAGATCGGGGATTTCGGAATTGCCAAACATCTCGATGACTCGGTGCTCATCCAGCAATTCGCGAAGGGCTCGCTGCCCTATATGCCGCCCGAGGCCTTCCAAGAGAATATTGCGCCCAGGCCCGCGCGTGATGTGTACGCGTTGGGATGTACATTCTACGAGCTCTTGGTCGGGGCCAAGGCATTCGAGCCGACCGTCACATCCGTGGTCGATGCCCCCACAATGACGGCAGTCCAGCGGTGGGATACACAATATTATTGCTAGACACTTGGCATGAAAGACCGATAGCAGAAACAGTGACGGACGCATGGGGAATCTGGCAATTTGCGTTTCAGGAACCACGACAACTTCATTCTTTTCCTTAGAATATCTTAGAAAAGCATGAGCGCCTTTGAGTGTACCCTCCGCTATTTTTATAC
>JADFIX010000068.1:0-636 GCA_022566435.1 Planctomycetota bacterium | reverse complement strand
CATCCGTGGTCGCTCCCCCCACGAACTTCTCCGCTGTCGATGTGTATAGGGCGCTGCACGAAGAAGCGCCACGACCGGAGGCCGCGATGAAAGTGCCGGATCTCATCTCGATCAAGTTCAGCGGCCTGCTGAGAGATATGATGTCGGTGGATCCGCGCTCTCGGCCGAGCTTGGTCGATGTGACGGATTTGATCAAGAAGGAAAAGGACCGACTGGTCTCGAAAACCACCACGGATGAGCGAACCGATTCGATCCGCATACCGGACAAGCCCGTCTATCGCTCAGAGTACACCGTCAATCCCGTGTTTCGTCAGGAACACTTAAAAGAATCCCTATTCTTCATATTTGTCACCATGCATACCAAGAGTTCGCAGCGGTATCGACGGCTGTTTGCCATTCTCGAACAGGATTTTGGCGAAACGTACTTCGTTTGCGAAGTGTATGGGCGATATGATCATGTCATTCGTGTGTGGGCGCCTTCCAACAGAAACAAGATTCAACTGTTTTGCCGGAAGTTGATCGACGAGGTTCTGGATAACGACAAACGAACGCTCCGCATCATGGCCTGCGAGGATGTGCGCTACCTGGGTGCGGCGAAGAATGGGGGACTGTCGGAGGACGTCAATCCTGTGGAAG
>JADFIX010000067.1 GCA_022566435.1 Planctomycetota bacterium | reverse complement strand
AATGGACAGAACATCGAGACCTTCTTGGGAACCATGCTGCGTATTGACGTGGACGGCGATGCAGGTCCGAACTTGCCCTACGCCATTCCGGACGACAACCCGTTCATTGGCGAAGCGACAGGCAAGTACCGGTCGATCTGGGCGCGGGGCTGCATTCACTGGACGTCCGCCGCATCGCGGGCGCCGGGATCGCCCAGTACCAAGTCGGCTGGCAGGTAACGGCCAAACCATTCGCATGAGTCGCCCGGGGCGATTTCCGCAACACAGCTCTTCGCGTGCAACCAGCGGTAACCTCGGACCCGTCGGAACCTTGCGCCGTGAAATAGGATTGAACCGTATAGATCGCGTTCGAGATTCAAGGTGATGATGCTACCGTTAAGGCGATCCAAACCACCGCTCTCCGTGGGGATTACAGTCTCCGTGGGGATTACAGGTTCGTCGTCGAAGCGGCAGGTCGCGCGGAAATGATCCACTTGGAAATCGGTGCTGGAAGAGCGCAGAACGACATCCACCCGGTGATTGTCGCGCACCAGGGCGGCCAAACGAATGGTTGTGGGGCAATCCTTGGGGACGATAACGATGCGATCGAAGCGAACGTCTTCGAAGTGAGGGGCACGCCGGGCGCCAGTCACGGCCATCGCCGCCTGAGCCATGGCCTCTAACCCCATGACGCCGGGAAACAGGCTTTCCCCGCCGAGAACATGGTCCTCCAAGTAGGGGTCGCTCTCCCATGAAATTTTCGCGTCGGCCACCAATTCGATGTCGGGGTAGAAAACGTGTACGGTTTCGAGGAAGCGATAGAACAATGGTTCCCGCGGGGCCAGTTGCAGCGTCGGCAGCTGGCCGAAGCGGCTGGTGATGGTAACCGCCACCGCCGGCAGATCGCGTCGGAGCAATTCTTCGAGCACGGCAACGCCCTGGTCGGGCGCGATCGCGTCGATCCCTTGGCCCGCTAGACGTTCGACGCTTCCGAGCCGCGCCCCCATACCGATTTGCGACCAGATCGACCACTCGAGGGCTAAGCAACGACAATTCGGGTGCGCGGCCTGAAATCGCTCCACGTGCCGAGTTTGCAACTCGTTGGCTAGTCCGTAATGGCCCGCGCCCGGCAATCCTCCTCGCGCAATTATTGAACCGAAGGCGATCAGCAGTCGTAGCCGCTCGCAATCGAGAGCCTCGAGAATATTTTGCAGGCCTTGGACCTTCGGACCGAGCGTCGCACGCAGTTCCGCGATTTCGAGGTTAGCCAGTGGGCAAGGCAAGTTCCTGGCCGCGCCGTGGAGCAAGGCCGTTATCGGCCCCAAGTGCCGTTCTGCGTCGGACACTGCGGCGCGAACCGCCGTTGCGTCGGTCACATCCGCCGAATGGTAATATAGCTGGACCCCGTTTTCTGCCATACGTTCGAGGTTTTCCGCCAAAACTGGGTCGCTTGCGGGATCGGCGCGCCCGATCAGGGCTAGGCGAACGCCCGTGCTCTCTGCCAGGCGCAATGCAGTTTCGGCACAGATTCCCTTGCCTCCGCCAGTGACCAACAACACGTCCTGTGGCCCGAGTGGACTCCTCGGCGGGTCCTTTGGAGGCGGCAGCAAATGGAGCTCTGGCTCGCGCCGGGTGCCCGCACGATCGAAGTGAGCTTCACAAAAACCGCTGACCGCGAGCGCTTCGGCGAGGATCCAATCCACCGCGGCGGGATGGTCCAGCGGCAGATCGACCACCGCGACGTCCAGCGCGCGGGCCTCTAGATGCAGTGTGCGCGCTATCGCTGCCGCACCCCCGCCGTGTTGGACCAGCACGAAACGGCCCTCGCTTGGATTCTCCAAGGCCGCATGGACACCGTCGAGCAGCAGCTGCATCTGGCAGTCGTCTAGATCTGGAGACAGGCACACAACCACGCCACCCGAGCGCTTCTCACTGCCGAAGGCGTGTCGAAGCGGCTCGGCTAGAGGATGGTCATCGGGTGCATACACGCGCCATCCGCTATACGTTTGGTTGGGTCCGGTTCGCCGACGCTCACGCTCGACGAGCTCCACGGTGAAACATCGTACCCAGGTATCGATACCAGGGGGCGTTGCGGCCTGGGGCTCTTGGCCTTGCTCTTCGGCGCTCCGGTCCAGCCGATCGAGCGCCGTTGCGACTTCGGCTATGCTGGCGTCAGCAAAATCCATGGGCTCCACGGGCCGCCGCTTTCCCATGAAGCGTGCCGCTTCCGTGACCAGCTCCGATACCGTGATCGAATCCAGGTGCAGGTCGCTCAGGAAACGATCGTCGTCGCCGATCCTCGACGCCGGTATTTCGGTGCGCTGCGCCACGAAATGGCGGATGATATCTAACGGCTCGTCGGTGGTCGACACGGACACCGGCGTCTCCGCATCGACAGTTTCCTCGGGCGACATAGCCGCTTGAACGAACCCGTCTTCTGCGAATTTTGGCGCGCGTTCGCAAGGGTTGGTAATGAAAATCTGTCGACGTTCCTCGTCGAACGGCCGAGTGAATCGCGACTCGAAAAGGGCTTCGCAATCGACGGTGGCGCCCAACGTGTGAGCTGCGCCAACGCTCTTGAGAAAACCGCCGAGCGACGGTCCACCGGCGTCTATGGACACCACTGGTACGTCGGTGATCCCGTGGGCTAGCCGCGCCAGTCCCATCCCCGGACCCGCTTCGATCCAGAGGTCCAAGCCCTGGGAGGCCTGCGCGACGGCGTCCATGAAGCGGACTGGTTCGATGATCTGCTTTGTCAACATGTCGGGCAGATCGGCATCAAGCGGGACGTAATCGCCGGTCACAGTCGACACGACCGGTTGCTTGAGGGGCTGGAAATCCAATCGCCCAAGATAATCTGCCAACACACGCGCGGCGGGGGCGACCAATGGCGAATGGAAGGCAAGCGATACGGGTAGACGCTGCGCCGAAATGCCGCGAGCACGGAGGTTCGCCACGATCTCTTCGACCGCGTCGGCTGAGCCGGAGATTACTATTTCGCGTGGCCCGTTTAGACACGCGATTTTAACTGGGCGCCCCTCGATAAGAGTACGCACTTCGCTTGCCTCGAGGTTCACCCGTGCCATCGCCCCGTTTTTGACCCCGACCTCGTCCATGATCTGGCCGCGGAACTGCGCGATCTGCATCAATCTGGAGGCGTCGAAGGCGCCCGCCCAATGGAAGGCGACGAGTTCTCCAAGACTATGGCCGACGGACAGCTGCGGCTCGATACCGACCAATCGGAGACATTCAAGGGCGGCAAGATCAGCGGCCACGATTGCGGGCTGCGCCACAGCGGTCGATCGCGGCTCGCCGCCATCCGCCAGCTTCGCCGCTGCGTAGACGGCGCGTACGGACGGCAGTCGCCGGGCCAGGGCACCACCGTCGAGGTAGACCGGTGCGGCCTGTCCGGGAAACAGCAGCCCTACGCGCGGCTCGGCGCAGCTGCGCGCCATGAACGTCCCGGCCTCCACGTTCCAATGAATGGTTGGCCAATGAATGGTTGGATCGGCTGCAATTTGTCCGAGCAGTGTGCGTAGCTTTTCGGCCAAATCTGCAGGACTGATCGCCACGACGGCCGCTCGATACGGGCCGGGCACCAGGGCGGCGGCCCTATTGATCGCCAAATCGCCGAGCTCGCCATACGAGAGTGCCGGCGCGATCTCGAGCATTTTGTTCAACGACTGCGCTAGGTCGGCCGGATCGTCGCCGGCAAACAGGAACAGCTCGCAGTCCTGGGCGGAGTGGATGAGCATCCGCTCCCGGGTGGTAAGGTCTCGCGACAATGTGTCGCCCACGCGATCGAGGACCAGATGGGTGTTAATTCCACCGAATCCCATGGCACTGACTGCGGCGCGCAAAGGCTCTTCATCGTGCCAGCGTTCCGCGCGGTGCAAGATGCGCAAAGCAGCTGGCGCTTCGGCTAGTTTCGGATGCGGCGATTGGCAGCCGGTCGTCGGCGGAATGATCTGCGACTTTAATGCCAGCGCGGCTTTGATCACACTGGCTATTCCGGCAGCGGCTTTGGTGTGACCGATGTTGGCCTTGATCGACCCGATCACCGATGGACGTGTGCGCGAGCCGTCTGCTTCGAGTGCTCGGATCAGTGCTTCGAGCTCCGTTGCGTCGCCAATTCGAGTGCCGGTTCCGTGACCCTCGAAATAGCCGACCGTGTGCACGCCAAATCCTGCCTTGTGATAAGCTCGCTGAATGGCCAGGAGTTGACCGTCGACCTCTGGCCGTGTGATGCCGCCTTTTCCGTCTGACGACACCCCCCAGCCGCGTATGGCCGCGTAAATACGGTGGCCATCGGCGATCGCATCGGCCAATCTCATCAACACGGCGATGCCACATCCCTCGCCCGGAAGGAACCCGGTCGGATTCGCGTCGTAGACGCGCATGACGCCATCCGATAGCGCACCTAACCTGGCGAAACCGACGAGTTCGAACGGATCCAAACTAATGTCCACTCCGCCAGCGATCGCCACGTCGAGATCGCAGTTGGTCAGCGCGTTGCAGGCAGTGATTATTGACAACGTGGATGCAGCGCACGCTCCATCGACGGTATAGCCGCCTCCGTTCAAATCAAAATGGTTGCAAATTCGACCGGCGATCGTGTTAGACAGACCGCCAGCGAGCGAGTCGGTGCCGATCGGCGGGAACGGAGCCTTGTAACGAGTCTCGAGTTCGGATAAGAAATCGTCGCAGTCCGACGTAGACCATCCCCGATCCGCAAGGCTCGTCGCGAGCAATCGCCGCACGTAGGGCCAACGGGTCCGCAAGAGGTTGGAACGCGAAATTTCCCCGGTAAGAGTATTGCCGATAATTACGCCCGTGGTCTCTTTCGGAAGACCCGAACCATCCGCGAAACCCGCGTCCTCAATAGCTTCAGCGGTAACATCGAGCGCTAGCCAATGCGTCAAGTCGACCGCTTCGTAGGTCGTATTCGCGACCCGGAAATTGAGGCGGTCGAATTCGTAGCCCTCGATTAGCGCGGCTTCTTTCACGTAAGTCAGATCGAGCGCGTGTGGGCCGGACCCGACGTAGTCGGCGGCGCACAGACGGGTATCGGGGATTCGGCGGAACGCTCGGCGTTGGGCCAGCACGTTGTCCCAGAGGTCGGCCGGCGAATTCGCGTCCGGATAGCGGCAGGCGAGGCCGACGATGGCGATTCCGTCCGACGGCATCACTCCGCTCCCTGTCCACCAATGGGAACCGGAGACCGGGCAACGCCATAGCGAGCCTGCGAACGCATGGCGTTCAAGACCACAATCGAGAGTCCCCGCAGCAGGCAAACTACGGTCAGTGCGAAGAAGAGGGCGAAGACGATGTGCGCCGCCATCAAGAGGCCATAAATGAGGGCGACGCCGAGCCCGAAGGCGATTTGAGCGCGCGGCGACCCCGGCGATGTGGCCGGGTCGGTGATCATATAAAAGGTGAAGAGCACGAACGCGAGACCGGTCATGGGTACCAGCCCCGCCAACACCGACGTATCGAACAGCAGATTGCGTACCACCGCCTGGAGTGCAAAACCGATCAGCCAAGCCGAGATCAGTGGAAGCCGGTGAGTGAATCGCCAGTTCAGCAAGGTTCCGGTAACGACGATCAAGCCCGGCAGCAGCCAATCCCAGGCGCCGCTCACGTTCTCGGTGAAATGATAAGGAGGGGCAATCCCGACCCAGGGAAACAGCAGCAGGGTGACGGTAATGCCTAAATTGGACGGATTGAAGACATGCCGGCTACCCCGACCTATCCACACGCGAAATACATACTTGGATCCCATCGCCACGCCTGAGGCGAAGGCGACCGCCGCCAGGCTTTCATTTGCATAGAGCAGCATCGACGTGGCCAAGCCGGTAATATGGGCCGAAAGCAGAAAATCGACCTTGGAGCGCAGACCAACGCCGTATTGGACGCTGCGTCCCTTGGCGCGGGCATCGATCCACGCGAGCACGAGTTCCATAACATAGGCTGTGGCCAATGCGACGAGGGGCTGCGCGATCGACTGCTCGAACCCGAGCACACTGTGTCCAATGACGTTCAGCGCCGTAATCGCGACAGCAAAGCGACGTAGGCCGCCAAGACGGTTGGCTTGTTGCCAATCTTTCGCGCCAGTCATTGCTCCGCCACCAAGGTCGCGTCGGAAGACAGAAGCACGGTGTGCCAACCCGGACGCAGCATCTCGTGATGGGAAAGCAAGCGACCCTCGCGATCGCGCCAGCGGATCTCGACCGGTAGTGAAGCTTGCGACTCGAGCCGACCCAGCCCGAAGTGGATATCGGGACTGCGCGCGCCCGAGTGACCGTTGCCGCCGTCCACGAAGCCGACCAGCCTGCGCCCATCGGGCAGCACGATGCTCGCGGTGGCCCCGATCGCCGGATAGCTGGCGACTGCGCCGTCCGGATGCCCCGGGTACACGGCAACGTCGAGCTGGTGGGCTCGGTCAACCGGGAGCCGCAGGTGAAGTCCCACAAAGGCGCCCTGGTCCCGCCCATCGTTGCGATAGACGAATGAGGTCTCCCATTGGTTTGCGACGGCAAAGTCCTGGTCACCGTCGCCATCCACATCGGCAACGGCGATGCCCCGGCTCACCATCGGCTGATCGAGCCCAATCTCAGCGGCCAAGTCGTAAAACCGCCCGGAAGAGCTACGGACGAAAAACGCATTCGGCTGCCGACCGCTCAGCCCATCGCCGGGCCGCATCTGCATCCACGCGCGGGGATCTTTCACTAGTTGGTCATTGCCTATGGCCAGTTCGTGCAGCTCGGGCCAACGGTCGACCTCGCCCGCCACGAAGCCGGTCGCTTGCAGGGCTTCGACATCACCGTCATTGTCGAAATCGGCTAGCCGAGACTCCCAGCCCCAACCGCTACGCGAAAGCAATAGGGGCTCGCTGCGGTCCCGATAGGGCGCGATGCCTTGGGCCATAAGTTCGACCTCGCCGGAGCTTTCGAAAAGAAAGTGGCTTTCTTGCAGGGCGAATTCGTCTGCGATGTTGCTGACATAAATGTCGAGCACGCCGTCGCCGTTGAGATCCGCGAAGTCAACTCCCATGCCTTTAAAGGAGTCGCGTCCCAGCACCTTGGAGTTGGGAGTGGTGAGCGTCTTGCGGCCAGTCAACAAGACAAAGCGCGGATCTCCCGGCGTCGAGCGGTTGTGCAACAGCCGATCGGGCCCGAAATCGTTAGCGAAATAGATTTCCGGCAGCAGGTCCCCGTCTAAATCAGCGGCGCCCACGGCCAAAGTCCAGCCACGCGCGACCTCGTCTTCAAACACCGCGTCGGCTTCGCGGTATCGCACAAAGGGATCCAACCCCGAGCTTGCGCTCTGCCACAGCAAGACACGGTTGCGGCCGCCATTGAATGCGCGTGACATCGAATCCTGCATGATTTCGATGCCGTGTGCCTGCGGGTCGAGGATACGCGCTCCGTCGGCGTAGTAGTTGCCCACTATAAGATCAACGTGCCCATCGCCGTCGACGTCCGCCAAAGTCGCTGCGCCGCTGTACCAACGCTCCCGCGGGTCGGCGAGATCGCGGGCGACGAAGTGCTCCGAAGACAGGGCCAACCGGTGCTCGAATGCCCCGCTAAAGCGCAGGTACGCAACCGGCGGGCGGCCCCAGTAATAGACCAGAATGTCCAACAGGCCGTCCTCGTTGAGGTCCGACGGCAGACAGCCCATCGGCGCGGTGGTTGGACTGGCGTCGATCGGTAGGCGCACCTCTAGATCGAAGGTCGGATAACGATTGCCGGTCCAGGGAACCGGCGTGATGATGACCCGGTCCGATCGGGTGTCGACGTAGCAGACATCGTTGGGTAGGCCGTCACCGTCTAGGTCATTCAAAGCAATCGCGGCACCGGTTGCAGAGATCCATGAGGCGATTCGCTCCAAACTGGGATGTACCCTACGCACTTGTCGGGTCTGCGGTATCGTCTGCGGCAAGGCGTATCGGCTGAATGCGAACGGTTCAGCCAGTGCCACGCGCTCTTGGTCGGACAGCTCCGGCAGCTGGGCCCACCCATAAAGTGCCAAGATCAGGCCGAGTGCCACGAGGCGCGACGCATGGCCCAGGAGTCGGGCCCGAAAACCGGTCATGGCAGTGCTGCCGATTGGACAAGGGTGTCGCGAATTCGTCGACGCCAGATCTCGAAAGCTTCCTCCTCCCCATTCAAGGGGAGGTCGACGAGAGCGTCGTCAGTAATGGCGGCGGCTTCGGAAGCGGGTAGGCCACAGAGGATGCGACAGGCGAGATCGCTGTGTCGGGCTGGCGTTCCGGCCCGCTCGCGGGCCTTGGCCGCGAATGCGGCGCCCTGGGCAACGTGTGGTAGACAGTGGCCTGCCGCGGCGCGGAGGGAGGTCAAACTTGCTGCGTCGACGCCGCCGGCGTAACAAGCGGCTAAACCAATTCCGCTCCAAAGATCGCCTCTTCGTGGTTGCGGGAATCCGGCTATTGCCGCCCGAATATGCTCCACCTCGGCTCCATAGATGAACCACAGGCTGCGCCCGAGCCCCTGGTCGTAGACCTTTCGGGCCGTACCCTTGCACCATCTCGGAACGCGCTTTCGCTCAACGCTTTTGGGCCAGTGGAAATAGCCATCGTGAAATCCGAAACCGTCGATCACCAGCCAGCGTAACACCGGATCATACCGCTGGATGCGCGGGAAGACGGAACGCCGCAAGCGCGCGAAGGCCCAGCCCATTCCGACGTGGATCATGTAGCTGTGGCGTGCCCCTTCGCCGGACAGAAAGTTGGCGACGCGATCGCGCGACCAGGGTGTCAACAGGTCGAAGAGCGCCAAGGCCATGGCGGCACCCTCGAAGGCAAAGCCGCGCATCTCCGAGGATACGTTCTGCAAATCATCCAAAAGACGCGTGGTCGAACCGGCGGCCACGACGCTGTTGTATCCGTGGAGAAAGACCCGTCCCGATTCCTCCAGGTGGCAACGCGTGTGCGACGTCGCGCAATGGAAGCCGCGCCGTGCAAATTCCGCCTCTCGCGCTGGGATGCCTAGGAGAAGCCGGCGCGCAGTTGAAGGAACCCGGTTCAAGGTCACTCTTGGGATAGACGTAAACTCCGATTTAGCGACCATTTGCCTAGTTCCCGTTACGATCTCTCATCATCGCTGTCGCCCCAGTGGATTCGACGAGGAACGAGGTGAGCACGGAGAACCTGTCGAAATAAATCTGCTTCTGGTCTGTCGCCCGTTCGGCCGAACCCCGCCAAACCGCGGGGCCGTCACCGATCCCACGTGGCTCCTCCCACATGCGGACGACAAAGACATGCGTGCGTCGGGCAGCGGTTGTCATGTATAGGTTCTTAGTCCGAGGTTCGTCAGCATCGCTCCGCGTTCCCAACAAGACACTCGTGGCCATGATTTGGCGTGGCCAAGATTTGGCGTGGCCAAGATTTGGGCCGGTCCGGTCCCGTCGTTTTGAGGGCCGGCTGAAAGATCAATGGTAGGAACGCTCGATCACCGCGGTCTCGCGGCGCTCTCTCAGTTCTGTCACCAGAATGTCACGAAAAGGATTTTTTGAATCGCTGAGGAGACCACGGAGCGGCCGACGCCGCAGCCGGTCGGATCGATCGGACGCCTCCCCAGCCGTAATGCCAAACCGACGATGGCCGGTGTGCCGCGGACATGTTCGAGACGCTGCGGGCGGGAAATATTCTGTTGGCGGATCGGGCTTATGATTCCAACGCTCGTCGCGATCGGCTCGCCGAAGTTGGAGCTTGGGGAAACATCCGCGCCATGCCCCACCGTCTCGATCCGCCGGCGTTCAGCGGCTGGCTTTACAGACAGCGCAACGCCGTCGAGCGTTTCTTCAATAAACTCAAACATTTCCGTGCTGTCGCCACACGCTATGACAAGCGCGACGACAACTATCTCGCTTCCGTCAAGCTCGCTTCACTGCGAATATGGCTTCGATTTAATG
>JADFIX010000066.1 GCA_022566435.1 Planctomycetota bacterium | reverse complement strand
TGGGTGCGGCGGCCGTCGATGCCCATCTCGACCACGGCGATCTGCTGGGCGAGTGCGAAGGCGAAGATGACGACGGCAATGGCGGCGAGGACAAGGTGACCCTCTGCCATATCCCGGCAGGGAATCCAGAGAACGCCCATACGATCGAAGTGGGTGCAGCGGCTGTCGATGCCCATTTGGCACACGGCGATGTCCTGGGCGCCTGCGAAGGTGATGAGGGCAACGGCAACGGCGGCGGCGGCGGAGAAAGTCACGATCTGCCACATCCCCCCCGGCAATCCCGAAAACGCTCATACGATCGAAGTTTCCGAGTCCGCCGTCGCGGCGCACCTGGCCCATGGTGACATCCTGGGCGCCTGCGAAGGCGACGAAGACGGTGGCGGCGATAACGGCGGCGCCGACAAGGTCACGATTTGCCACATTCCGCCCGGCAATCCAGAGAATGCCCACACCATCGAGGTCTCCGAGTCGGCCGTCCCGGCCCACTTGGCCCACGGCGACACCCTGGGCGAGTGCCCCGAGGAAGGCAACGAAGGTGACGATGACGGCGATGATGACGACGACGACGGCGACGACGACGGCGACGACGACGGCGACGACGATGACGACGGCGACGGCGACGACGACGGCGACGACGACGACGATTCGTCGAGTGACGAAGACGCTGACGGCGGTGAACTCGAGAAGGAAGACAAATGAACCGGTGTTTCCCGGGGAACTCGGAGGCTGAATGAGTGCGCGCGCCGAGGAAGATCCGAAGTCGAACGGTGCTACAGGCGAATTCGCGGGGTCCGATCGTCGATCGGATGAGCGTCGCCGTAAGCCGGAGCGTCGCGGTCCCGCCGAGCGCCGAGTCGCGCTGGACCGCCGCCGCGGGCCGGGGCGCAGGCGTGCGGATATTCGGCGCTCCGCCGAGGAAGGGGAAATTACCGATGATCTGCTCGAATTCATCATGACCATCGACGAATACAAACGGGTGAACAACAAGCCGTTTCCGTCCTGGTCGGAGGTCTACGAGGTCATCAAGTACCTCGGGTATCGCAAAACGGCGCCGAAAGGGGAGCACATCGATCGACCGGCGCCCGATTCCTGAATCCCGTTCGTTGCGCGTATTGAATTCCAGAGAGCTCCGGGAAACCCAAACGCCGGCGTAGGGCGCTGCGCCCTCGGATTGGGCTTTTGTCTCGCAGGCGCGTACAATTTTCGACAGCCGGGCTTCGGCTGGCCGTCGTTTGGCCCGCGGTCCCGTGCGGAGGTACTGGTTTGATTCCTGGTGAGTTCATCGAGCGATTGGCCGGCGCCTTTTCGCTGCTCGCGGAGACACTGGGCGGCGACAGCCTTTTCGTATCCAAGGTGCTGGCGGGTCAATCTCCCCGCGCGCGGGCCCTGGGTCTGGTGACCGGGACGACGCTGAAGGACGTGGCCGTTCGCAAGCGTCTGGCGGAGGGCGGGGCGGCGGCGATTGCGGGCTCGACCGATCCGATGATTCGTTTGGCTTATGAACTCGATCCGGAAGCTCGCGCGCTCCGCAAACGCGTGGAAGATGAGGTGGAGAGTGTCGAGCACGACGCCTACACGGCGATCGCGGCCGCAAGATTCGCTATTCATGGGGAAAACGTCTATCCGGACGCGACCAACACGTTGCGTTTGACGTTCGGCACGGTGAAGGGATACGAGGAGAACGGCCGGTCGATTCCGCCCCTTACGAAATTTGCAGGACTATACGAGCGCCACGCTGAACGTGAGGGCGCCGATCCATTTACTCTGGATGATCGTTGGCTAACCGGCAAGGACAAGCTGGACCTGAGCGTGCCGTTCAATTTTGTGTGTACCACCGATGTCGTCGGCGGCAATTCCGGCAGCCCGGTCTTTAACGCCCGCGGCGAGGTCGTGGGGCTGGTGTTCGACATCAATCTCTATTCACTAATATGGAATGTCGCCTTTACCGATCGTCAGGCGCGGACGATCGCCGTTCATTCTCGTGCCATGATCGAGGCACTCAGGAAGATCTACGGTGCGGGGCGCCTGGCGGACGAGATCGTCGGACGGTAGCCGACGTCGCTTATCGGTGTGCTGACTTCCCAATAAGATGGTCTCTCCATGTCTGAGAGGCGGTATGGCCTGCCTCAGCCGCGATCGGCCGGTCACAAGAGGCGCTCGGCATCGCCAACTCTTCGCAAACGAGGCCTCATTCGCGGACGCGTAATGAAGTTCTCGTTTAATTTGGGTCGTTATTATCGGCACTTGAAGAAAGGTCCGAGAAAGACGTTCCTTTGTGGGTGGATTTTGGATACAAGTGGTTCGAAGAGGCGACGGGCCGGTTGTCTTGTTACCTCAGAGTTTCATTCCAACCTGCAACCGCTTGGGACTGTGAAAGACGGTAGGGATCGCATGCTCGGGTCGGCACGACCAAATTGTCTGATGGAAATTTTCTGGCGCGGTCGGCGACGAGCAAGCCGGCCTCCGTCGTACCTAGCTGGAGGCGGAGAGCGGTAATGAAAAAGTACGCATACACTTCGATGATCGGTGTGTTGGTACCACTTCTTTTTTCGGGTTGCGGTCAGGCGCCGGTTGAATCAGGTTCCGACACTTCGGGGCGTGCGCTGCCCGACGTCGTCGCGGCGCGGGTGATCGGATGGAACAGCGTACTGGTGGAATTTTCGGAGCCCGCCGGCGAAATGGCCGACGCGCCCTCCAGCTACGTGATTCGGGATGCCAACGCCAAGGCCCTGGCGGTGTATGAAGCTGGGGTCAACGAGGACCGCACGGAAGTACGGCTGACGACCGAAGAACTGGTTGACGGCGCCTCCTACACCGTGACGCTGTTCGGCGGCCCGGATCCTGTGCCGATCGATCCGCCCTCACCGCCGCGCGTGGTCGGCGCCGTGTCGACGAGCAACACCACGGTGGTCGTGACCTTCACCAACAACATGCGCGGCGGTGCGCTCGATGCGACGAATTACTTCATCGTGCAGGAGGACACCAGTCCCGAAGCCGGTGTGCTGCACGTCACGTCGGCCGTCTTCCTGCTGCCGCAGAAGGACGCCGTCGAGCTCACGACGCTTGCGCAGAATGAAGTGATCTACAACCTGCACGTGGTCAACGTTCGCGATGTCTTCGGCACACAGCTCGCCCCGCCGGAACTGTTGGTGGACCCCTCGCGGGCCACCTTCCGCGGCAGGCCGACGAGTTGTCGGTTCGTGTGCAGCGACGGTTCCCGCCCCTGCCCGTCCGAAGACGATTCCGACTGCCCCGCAGGCGTGACGTGCATCTGTGAAACCCAGGACACCGACGGCGACGGCCTGCCCGACCATATCGAGCAGCGTGGATGGACCGTCGAGGTTGAATTGACCAGTCGCGATGGTGTTTTTGACCGCCGGCCGCCGCAGTCGCGGGAGGTCACCAGCGACCCGTTGATCGCCGACACCGACGGCGACGGTCTTAGCGATTTCACCGAGCGCGAGCTATCGACCGATCCGCGTAACCCGGACACCGACGGCGACGGTCTCAGCGACGAGCGCGAATTCAATCTGTTCTTTTCCAACCCGATCGATCAGGACTCCGACGAGGACCATCTCGACGACTTCCTCGAAGTCACATTGTACAAGACGTCGCCGATTCTGGCGGACACGGATGGCGACGGCCTCGACGACGACCGCGAAGTCCTGGAATTGAACCGCAACCCGCGTCTGGCCGACCTGCCGGAATGGGAAATCGACGTGGGCGACCTGCGTATTCAGATCGACGAACGCTACACCTTCGTCGACGAGACCGGTGAGACCGTTACGGAATTGTCCTCGACCTCGTCGACTTTTACGCAATCGGACGAAACCAGCAAGCTGAAGTTCAACAGCAACATTCTGCGCGAAGGTTGGGAGCTTGGCGGCAAGCTCACGATCTCGACCTCTCCGTCGTTCGTAATCGAGGGCAAGGGCTTCAGGAATTCGGACGCACACTCCGGTTCGGACACGACCACCACGCGCGCCCTACAGGAGGCCTACGAAAGCTCCCTCTCCAAAGGCAGGGAGTTCACCACGACGCGCCAAGTCACCCGCGAGGTTTTCGGGGCCAGCATCGACGCGCCGCTAACCGTGCGCTCCACGGGCACTATCGCGTTTTCCATCACCAACCTGGAACTCTCGGTCTTACAGTTGGGGCCGGACCGCAGAAGCTTCATTCCCATCGCTACCCTGGTTCCCAACGCCACGCTGCTGACCGGCGAAACGACCACGCTCAACCTCGGTCCCCTCCTGGACGAGCGCGGCCCGATCAATCTGGGTACGCGGGAGGTGTTCCCGTCGCTTGTGGAGAGCCTGATGCGCGCCCCGCGCGGCCCGATCATCGTACCGGCCAACTTTGACATCACCGACGAGTTCGGGCGCAACTTCGCATTCACCAGCCAGGAAACCAACGACCGAACCGCGACACTAATCATCGATCTCGGTGACGGCACCGTGGAGGAATACAACATCGCCATTGCCGGTTCCATCGACAACAAGGGATTCGTCGGCCCCGCCGGTGAGTTCGTCGGCGGATTCGACGCCGAGGGTAAACCCAACGGTATTCCGTTGGATTATGCTCTGCAAGACATCATCGGTTTGACGAAGGAAACCGACCCGCCGGTCTTCGACTCCATCACCGCCGGACCGAACGGCATCGCCGAAACGGTGGCCGCGGGCGACGACATTCAGATTTTCAACACCGCCATTCAGGGGTTGAGTGACATTAGCGTGATCATCGACGCTGGTGACAACGGAATTCTCGACACCGTCGTACTCAACGGCGACGACGAGTTCGCCGTCACAAAGGGCTATGCCACGTCGCCGACCTGCAACGAATTCACGAATCAGCGCATCGAAGAGCCCGGCGACGGTGAAGGTGACGGGCTGGTCAATACGGTGCCTGACGGCGACGACGTGTACGCGGCAGGGCTGAAGGGGATAGGCGACGCGGTGCAACCCGGCGACGAGATTATCGGCGCCGGTCCCAATGGCATCATCGACACCGTTCCTGCCGGAGACGACGTGCTTCGTGGGCCGGGAGAGATTTGCGAGACGGATCCGAATTGCCCCGGAACGGGTGCCGCGTGCGACGGCCGTGAAGTCCTCAAACGCTACAAGGGCGCGGCCACGGGCCGGCGCAATCGCGCGTGGATTGTCTACTCCGATGAGCAGATCCCGTTCGGCACCAGCTTCGGCGATATTATTCTGAAAGCACGGATGAACGTCTTCCTTGGATTCGAGCAGGACATCGACCGCGACGGACTGTTCGCACGTCACGAGTTCGGGTTCGGTTGCAGCGATTTCAAGAAGGACACGGATGACGATGGGATTTCCGACGTTGTCGAGGTGCGCGAGGGCTGGATTGTTGATGTGGCCGGGCACGAGCCGTACCGGGCCTTTCCTGACCCGCGGACGAGTGACTCCGATGGCGACGGTGTGAGCGATTTGATCGAAATGACTTGTGGTACGGACCCGCGGAAACGGGATACCGACGACGACGGAATCGGCGATTTCGCGGAGTTGTGTGATGACGGTGCGAATGAAAACGGTGAGTGTCAACATCTTGCCGAGCGGTGTACCGAAGCAGCAGGTACCCTTCCGCTGCACTTGGATCCGTTGAACCCCGATACGGATGGCGATGGACTGCTCGATGGTATTGAGGACGCGCTTGGTGCCGACAATCTGGATCCCGACGACGCCGGTGCTTTCCTGGATTCCGACGAGGACGGTCTGCCGGATATCGTCGAGAGCGTCAACGGTGGCTGGAACGTGACCGTGTTTGAGTGCAACAACAGTTGTGCCACGGCGTACGACGGTCTTTGCCAGGAAGATGTTCCAGCGGTTTGCGACGATAGCGCACCCAACCCCGGTGATCCCTGCACCACTGACTCTGATTGCAACGTGACGCAGCCTTCGCCGGTGTGTGTAGAAACCAGGGAATGCGCGGCCAACGGACCCTTCGCCGGTGATTCCTGCACCAATAACGATGACTGCAACGAGGCGCAGCCGTCGCCGGTGTGTGAACTCACTAGGACATGTCAATCCGTGCCCGGAGCTTCTTGTATGACTGACAATGACTGCAGTTTCGCTGGAATATGCAGCCAAGCCGTTTTTAGTCTTCGTTGTGGGGGAGCCCTGGGTGGACATCTTTGCACCGACGACAACGACTGCTCATCGGCTTGTATCGTCACCGGGGGATCCTGCACAGACTCTGACAACGATGGAGACCCCTGCTCGATCGACGGCGATTGCGATCAAATTCCAGGGACGAACTTTACCTGCTGTAATATAGGAAATGTCAATGCGAACTGCAGTGTTTGTGAATCCAACCCCGGAATACTATGCTTCAGTGACTTGGCTTGCTCTTTCTTAGGATCATGCATTGCGTCCAGTTGTGGCCTGGGCGGAGTGTTTTGCACCAGCAACAGCCAGTGCTCGACAAATTGTATCGACAGGCCTGCGCGAACAACAACGCGTGCCAGCAGATCCCGCAGACGTTCTTTGTCTGTGTCCAACCCTGTGATACGGGATCGGACTGCGCGGACTGCGGACCGACCTCAACGACGACTAGGGAATTCTCCGACCCGACGCGCGGCGACACGGATTTCGACGGTCTCCCCGACCTGCTCGAGCGCACGCTCGGCACGAACCCAAACGATATCGACACGGATGGCGATGGACTGCTCGATTTTGACGAGTTCGCCAACTTCGGCGAGTTCTTCCAGAACAACTTCCTGTTCGCAGGATTTTTCCTGACCGATGCCGGTTCTCAGATGATCGGGACGGACCCCACATCGCAGGACACGGACGGTGACGGGTTGTCGGACAGCTTCGAGCGTCTCACTGGATGGCGGGTCTTGTCCGTCGTCGACAACACCGCGCGCGATGTGATGCCCAGCCCCCTGTTCGCTGATTCGGACTTTGACGGACTCAGCGACCGTGCCGAGTACGTCGGAGCGGACGGCATCCGACCGGGTGATTCGGGCGATGCGGGTGACGCGACGGATCCCACCGATCCGGATACCGACGACGACGGCGTTTTGGACAGCGAGGAAGTGGCTGCGGGCACGGACCCCCTGAGGCCGGATCTTGCGCTCAATATCAGCGTTCGTGGAATCACCCTGGCAGGCCAAGGAGAAGCCATTATCGGATCGCAACTCGAGATCACCGCCGAGGTGGTTGGTCAATCCCCGGTTGTTATCGCGAACAACCAAACCTTCACGGGCTGCGTAAACGACGAGTTTTCGGCCGTCCCGGCATGCCCCGACGGTTCGGCGTTCACTATCCGAGGGGGTACTGCGGGCATCGTGAACGTTACCGATCTTGACGGACTGTGCTCGGCAAACGCCACCTTGACGGTACGGAGCGGGGAAACGCTCGTGATTCGACTCAGGACATCCGTAACCCTCTGCGGGCTCGGCTTTGATTTTCTCGCCTGTCTCAGTACCAGTACCCAGGCATTCGAGTTTACGGACTTGCAGTCCAGCGGCTTCATCTCGTTGCCGAACGACCTGTCTTCCATCGGCGTTTCGGGCATCAATGCATGTACCGGCGAAGTCGTCCTGGAGTTGATTCGTGAAACCGGAGCAGGATCGCCGCAGATTCCATAATCCGTCGGGCCGGCACTTTTTGAAAATACTCCCGACCCTTTCGTTTCATTCTATGAAGCAGAGAATCATGCGGATTCATGCGAGACGAGTAATCATGAGACTGATGGCCGTTGTGGCGGTCTTCCCCGCTGTGCTGACGGTTTGCGGCTGCGGCTCGGCGATGCAGGCCGAGCAGTTGGAGGCGGATGACAAGGTGGCGACGGCGGCGACCGTGGCCGACGACGGCGACTGCTGCATCGATGCCAGCCTGCTTGAACCGCGAGCCGGCTGTAGCGATCCGGATGTCGAGGCGTGCGTGTGTGCGGCGCAGCCCGGGTGCTGTTCGGTGAACTGGGCTCCTATCTGCGTGGCCGAGGCGCTTAACTCTTGCGACGCCTGCACGAACCTCACTGATGATGAGCTTGCCATTCTCGGTCTGCTGGTCGACTCGGACGGCGACGGATTGCTCGATCTGGAGGAGATTATCGCGGGGTTGAATCCGTTCAATCGCTTCGATGGGCCCGATATCGACGGCGACGGAATCCTGAACGGCGAGGATCTCGACGTCGACGGCGACGGTGTGCTGAACGCCTACGATCGTGATGTCGACGGAGACGGTATTCGAAACGTTCACGACGATGATATTGACGGCGACGGCCTGCTGAATCGTCTGTTCGACGACGACGACGACGGCGACGGGATCAGCAATCTTATCGATAATGACGACAATGCCGACGGCTTTCCGGATCCCCCCGACCGCGATGGCGACGAAGATGATAACGGAGATGACAACGAAAAATGCGAGAAGAACAAGGACTGCCCTGGAGACAAGGTTTGTGCTAACGGTAAGTGCGTGACCGCCGCCGAAGCGGCCACCATGGGGCCGGTGTCCGAGGTGAAATGCTCCGCGGATGGAGATTGCGAGGGTGACGAGGTCTGCTTTGTCGTTCTTGGGGACCCGGACTCGCGACCGGAAAAGCTCTGCATGAAGGTCGACCCCGACTGCAGTCCCCAGAATGACGAAGACGGGGACGGCGTGTGCGATGAATTCGACCCCGATCCGGATGGCAACGGCGACTCCGACGACGATGACGACGGCCTCAGCGACCGCGATGAGCGCGCCTTGGGAACCGACCCCAACGATTCGGATTCGGACAACGACGGCGTTCCTGATGGCCAGGATTTCGCCCCGAACGATGACGAGATCGCCTTGCCGGATACCTCCAGTTCGAGTGGTGAGGGTGAAGAAGATGTCGACGAGGGCACCGACGCCTCCGATCCCGACGAAACCGAGGACGACTACCCCGACGTCGATCCTCAGATCGCCGTGGCCCTCAACGTCATGCGCATCAAGCTGATCAGCAAGCAGCCCTGGGCCCTGCCGCCCCGCGAACAGCGGATCCTCTCGCGGGCGCCCTCGACGCCCGAATCGAGCCGCCATCAATAAACACAAAATGAATTGCCTGGCCGCTTGTTGAAAAAGGGGGCCGGCTCCGAGCCAAGCGGCCCTCGCCCTGTCGCTGGCAGCGATCCGCGAGGTTCCTGTCCCCTTTTTCGACGGGCTCTAACGCGGTTCCATTTGCAGACTGGCCAGGCCGCTCGGAACGTCGTCGCAAAAATCGAAGATCTTGTCCAGGCCGGTCACCAGGAACACGCCCCAGACGCTCGTATTCATTCCACACAGCTTCATACGCCCCGGCGCATCGGTCTGGAGCAGCTTTCGGATCTTCAGCAGGCGGGCGATGTTCGACGAGTTCAGATAGTTCACCCCCGACATGTCGAGAACCAGGTCACTGCCGTTTCGCTTGCGAATAAGATCCTGCGCCGCATTGAGGTCGTCGCCGAATTGCGGATCGTCCTGCAAGTCCACCAGAACGATACTCTCCGACCAATCGCGAACGCTCATGCCGGCTCTCCGGTCCCTCGGCCCGCGAGGAACAATAGGCAACTCTAAACGCGCCGCCCGGACCTGTCAACCGCCGCCGTGTCGGCGCCCCACGAAACGGCGCGCACGCCGTGTCGACCGTGCAATCCCGCAACTCACGGCCGGCATTTCGGGGAAGGCGGCCACCAGACGCGCCAGCCGACGCCTTGACCCCGATTCGACCGTTTTCTAATATGTTCTCTGGTGAGGGCTTAGGGTTCGTCGCGCGCGACCGAGCGACATCGACAGTTCGGTGTCATGGTCGCCGTTGCGACGGCGCATCCTACGCATCGGCCGGCCGCGCCGGTCGATGATCGTTGTACTTCTGGGTGGTGCCGCGTGCCGTGGCTGATCTCGTATCGGGCTACAACATCATTCAGAAGCTGGGCGTCGGCGCTCGGTCCCAGATCTACCAGGTCGTA
>JADFIX010000065.1 GCA_022566435.1 Planctomycetota bacterium | reverse complement strand
AATACTCAGTGCGATGACGGCGATAATTGCACGACGGACGAGTGTGACGGCGGTTGCTGCGTAAACACGCCGATGACGCTCTGTTGTGGTAACAACGAGTGTGAATCGGGGGAGACCTGCGGCAATTGTGTCGAAGACTGTGCTGAGTGCACATCGAACGGCCAGTGTGACGACAATGACCCGTGCACAGCAAACGCATGCGACAACGGCTGCTGCAACTACACCCCCGAGTGCACGTCGAACGGCCAGTGTGACGACAATGACCCGTGCACAGCAAATGCATGCGACAACGGCTGCTGCGAGTACACCCCCGAGTGCACGTCTAACGGCCAGTGTGACGACAATGACCCGTGCACGGCAAACGAGTGCAATGGCGGTTGCTGCGAGTACAGCGGTGAATGCACCGGTGCATGCTGTTCTCTGGACAATTCCTGCAGCAGCACAACGGAGGATGATTGCATAGATGAGCCAGATTCCATTCTCTGGCTCTTCGACCAGCCCTGTTCCGCTTGTCCCAATTTCGGTGCATGTTGCTTCCTTGCGAACTTCTGTGCACCAGATGTAACAGAGAATATCTGCGTCGGCTTGCCGGGCTCCTTCTTATGGCTGTTTGACCAGGATTGCTCCCAATGCCCGACCTTCGGGGCGTGTTGCTTCATAAACAACACCTGTTCGGACTTGACCGAGGACCAATGCCTCAACGCCAACGGGATATTCTGGTTGCCAAACGAGGATTGTTCGCCCAACCCGTGCGACTAGGTTCCTTTTACGGTCTTAATGGCCGGCCTCCATCGGGCCAAGCCAGCCGATGGGCTTGTACTACCCCTCAAAACGTGCTAAATCCTCTACGTGATAAACGCGATTATCGCGTAGCCGGCCGCGGGCCCCGCTGGCTGATTTCCGAAATCCCGCCCAGCAATCCAACCCAAAAATGAAGCTTGTACTGCCGCCGTACCGATGATATATAGGGGCACACAAAGGAGATTGTGCGTCCCGAAACTTGCTCCAGCGGCCAAGCGTTGGATCACGACGCGACCCGAAATCGAACACCGAAACCAACCGCTTCAAGGCTCCCTGACGAGCCGAACACCTTTAGCCGCGGCAACGCAAGGAGAAGTGCAAGGTCAGGCGGAACGCGCCGTAACTCTTTGCCACATGGTGATTTAGAACCCACCGCCCGCACGTTGCCAACGTGGCTGTCGTGGGTTCAAATCCCATCACCCGCTTTCTTGACCGGCGTTGCCCACGGGCGACAACGGCGCCTAACTCTTGACACGGGCGCTAGTTCCAACGACCTCGTCTCGGCTCGCTCGCCACTCCAAATCACCGTTCGCTTTGCCAGCAAGTGACTAGAATTGACGGCAATGGGCGCGCATACGTGCAAGGTTTAGTGCAAGGTAAACTCGTCCGAGCGTGGCGACGTGCTACGATCCCGCGCGCGGCGCGGACCCGATCGAGGCCCTTCGTATGTTCGTAGTCGGCGAGGACGTGAGTTGGCGCGCGCGGGATCAGGCCCCGACAGCGCTCGCGTCGGCGTCGGTCGGACATGCCAGACTGGGCAGGGCGTTAATGGCGCCGGCCACATCGAGGAGCTTCGGATCGGTGTAGATGTTCGCGGTCAACTCCGGCTTGGAGTGCCGCATCGCCGCTTGTGCCGTGCGTAGAGGCACGCCTGCAGCGCAAAGGTGCGTGCCGAAGGTGACCCTCATGGCATGAACGTCCACAACACGATTACGCTCATCGCGCTTGGGTATGTCCGCCGCGGCCAGGTCTCGATTCAGAATACGCGCCAGTCCGGATGGAACGTAGATCAGGGGGGTGGAGGCCGGTAGGCGCGCCGGGATCGCTTTGCCATTCTTGCGGGCCTCCTCTCTGGCCTCGTCGAGCTGCTCCGTCAGCCGCGACGACAACTCAGCGGCGAGGTCGGCTCTCAACGGGATGCTGGCCCCTTTACGGTTCTTTTCATGGGCCGGGTCCAGAACGGCGTAGGCGACTGGGCCATCGAACTCGAGTTGTCCGACGGTAAGAGATGCGAGTTCACCCTTACGTAATCCGGTCAGCACAAGCGTCTTGTAGACCAACGCTCGCTCGCGCCCGGTTCGTTCGAGCTGCCCGAGGAACACGGGATTGTCTTTAAGCGCCTCACGTGCCCGCTCTACGGCATCGTCGATGTTCTCGAAGGTCAGTGGCTCGCGTCTCCAGGTGGCGCGGCTTCGAGGCGACCGCTTGCCGCCGGATTCGCTATGAATGACCTGACGGCCGTATTCCGCCAGCGGTCGCAATCGGGCGACCTTCAGAAGACACATCATCTCCACCTCCGTCAGTGCCCGCCGTTGGTGCGGCCGATCGACGTTCTGATCGGCCCGCGGCACGTCGGCAAAAGGATTTCGTGTCAGGCGATGCGTGCGTCGGCACCAGTTCGCAAAACAGACGGCGGACTCCCGGTAGCCGTTGCGGGTCGCCGCTGACATGCCGGCCTCGGCTTGCGCGACGAGCCACGATTCAAAAGGGCCGGCCGCCATCTTGTTGAGTTTGCTGAAACGGCACTCACGGCCCAGCCGCTCGATTCGACGGCGTAGCATCGTTATTCGACGTGGACTGCCGCTCTTTGCCGTGAGGTGTCTTTCGTAGGCGTCCAGGTGCTGCGACAACGACAGACTTGCGTGGCCAGCGGCGTCTCCCTCGGCCTCAGTCATCACGCCAGCCCGGATCAATTCGGCTTGACGCTCGAGCTTCGTCAACACGGCCCGCGCTGCGATTTTATCTTTGCATTCCGTCGCGACCTCGACGATCTCACCGTTGCCGTCGCGGAAACGGGCCATGTAAAACCGTGACTGACCGCGTACGCGAATCCTGCCGTCTTGACAATCTACGACTACAGCTGTCCGCAGTTGACCGTTCCGTAGCCGCCAGCGGGCGACACGTTTTCCGTCTCGCTCGGTGACCGTCGCACCGGGCGGGATCGGCATCGTGTATTGTTTTCTGTAGAGCATTCCCATCGGTTAACATCCGCCCCGAGCCCGATCTCGGGATACCCCCATGGAGCCTCAACTCGTCGAGGAAAGCAAGGCGATTTCTGCCTGTTTTCCGACTTCTTGAACGGCCACGTACGGCCCCGCTTTATCGCAATTGAATGCCAGCTTCACGATTGGCCTTCCCCGTGCGGCAACTCGGGGTCTCCGCACCGGCGCAGCCGATGCCGTTGCCACCATCACCACCATCACCATCACCAAAACCATCGCTCTTGGCATTGTCGGAGGGGGTTTCGGTGATGGTGAGGTTGTCGATGCGCTTTAGCTTGAACTTTTCCGGTGGACGGCCACCTGCGGGCTTCGTGGCCGGATGCACCCAACAGCCGACACCCAACTTTACTAGCTCGTCTAGGGCGGCACGCGCAGCTTCGCTGTGGCCTCGATATTCCCAGCAACCGTGCGTCAGATCACGGACGGTCACAATGCCACCCCGCCTGTCGATCCACTCCAGCAGGCGGTGGCGGTCCCGGTCCTCTTTGGATCTGCCCAGCCCGCTGTAAACGCGGGCGGACTCCTGTTTTAACCATTCGGTCACTCGGATTGCCCGCTCGATATGCTCGTATGAGACGAGGGATACATTCTTGCCGTCGACCGCGTCGGCGCACGCAAACAATAAAGCGATTCGAGCGCATGTACCCTTAAGCTTGGACCAGTGGGATCGCAGATGATCATCGCCCGACTCCGCGACTTGGCGGGCGTGCCGGTCGTGCCACGAGACGAACAACTTTTTGGCATCGTTCGGCAAGCCGATCAACCGCGGCCTGGGGCTGCCGGCGTCGTCAATGGCTGGCTCCAGCGCAAGCAGCGCGGCCAGCAAGTCTTGCCAGGTCGCTGCCACGGCGTCGGGAAGATCGTCCTCAGTCCATAGCGCGGGTCTTTCAGGGGGACATGCCAGCAGCATGCGGGCCAACAGGCCTGCCTCTCGCTCCAAGACCCCAAAAACGCTCTCCAACGTGAAGGGTTGGATCGTACCGAGCAGAGAGACACTTGCCCGCTCTACGAAGGTGGAGCCGTCGGTCTTTCGATCTACGAGAAGCGCGCTGCCGTCATTCATGGATAGCCACGCCTGTAAGTCACTTCCCTTTCCGCCTGCATACCTGTCGAACGAATTAATTAATCCGGCAAGTTCATCGCGCACGACCAGCAATCCCAATGGGTTTTCGCCAAGCAATGCCGCTAGTTTTTCTATGGTGACGTCCGACACGAGTACGCGCTTCTCTTTCGGCTTCTCAGGTTCGAGCGGCGGGTCTCTCGGTGGACTATTCTTCTGCTCCTTTTTCCATTTTGTCATCTCCACGTTGTGCCGTTCCATGCCGATGGCATACGCACTCTTTTTGGTCGCGAACTCCTCTCGCTCCATCTTGAACAATTCCACCAGCGGACGTGCGACTAGCCGTAGAACGATAGATTTTATCGAGCCGGACTTACCCACGAGCGCGGCCCAGAGAATGGCAGGCTCCACCCAGCCGCGCTTCAGCTTTACCGCCACGCGATTTCCGATGCAGCCCGCCATCTCGACTAGCGCCGCCAGTGCGGCCCATGATGGATCGGTGCTGGTTGCGCCGGCGACGGATCGGACGAATCTCGCAATGGGGGCGGGTAGCGCATCGACCGGGAATGGCCGGAATGGCCTCAACGCCAGTTCAGGTTGCGTCTTGTTCGACTCATTTGCTGCATTGGGCGGATTGTCACTCAGCTGACGCGCGATGTCGGACGCCCGAATGTGATCGGTCATCAACCTCGCCTCCTTTGAGTCAGTGCGTGCGTGGCAGACGCCAACGCCGCCCGCGCTTCGGGCTCCGGCAGACCGCACGCCGTTGCGCCGGCGAGGATCAAGCGTTCCGCCTCGCGCGGGTCGACGCCACATCCGAGGAGGTTGGAGCTTGCTGCGAAAGCGGAACTGTTACGCGCGCCCTCCGAGACCTGTCCGTTGAGGAAGGCGCGGGTCCGGGGATCGATCCGATCGATGGAGCGGCCTCGCCGATCAACATCGATGGTCGATCGTTTCTTGCGATGAGGACTAGGTGATGCCTTCCGATTCGAGAGTTCGACCCGAGCTTCTGACACTAGCCGTTGCCAGGCTTGTCCGTCGCATCGAGGGATGCGCTCGAGGTGAATCGGTTGATCATCGAGGGGGTCCACGAGCGCACCGCCGCCATGTGCTGCAAACGCGCCTGCACAGGGCAAGGCCAGTGCCCAGCCATGTGGCGGTTTTGCGGTGGAGCGCGGCAGGAGTTCGACCGCGCCGGCGTCTCCCGGACGGGCAATCGAACCATTGGCGCACCGAAACGCGTGCTGCGCTCCGTACTCCAGCACGTCCGACATCGCGACTTTGAATGCTGCCGCTGCAATCGCGGCGACACCGATCACGGCATCGTCAAGCGTGGTTGGCCCGGGAAGGATCAAGAATACATGCCGACCTTGGCCACCGCGCGAGCGTGCCACCAAGAGGCCTGTCGACAATCCGGCAGTATCAATCCGTTCGGCGAGGGCGCGGGTAGCGTGCACAGGATCTGCGAGCCCGTTTGGTCCATGATCCGCGGCGTCCACGTCGATGCCGATCCATCGGCAGAACCCGTCGTCGCCAGGGCAGAATGCCGCCAGCGCGACGGCGTCAACTCGCTCCTGCCAAGGTTTGTGACCAGTAGCGTGGAAGGACAACAGAAACGGTTCGCCGCGCAAATGGAGGTCCAGTAGCGCTTTTCGAGCGTCTGGATCATTGGGTAAGGCGATTCGGCACGGCTTGCCGTTGCGTCGCAAAGCGTTGGCGAATACCGTACCGTCCAACAGAACCAGCAGAAGATCGATTGCGACGTTTTGATCGATCACGATCGACGTCCTGCCGGTTGCTGAGTCGGGCAGCCTGCGTTGATCCACGCCACAAGCTCCGCCCGGCGCCATCGCACGAGGCTTCCGAGTTTTACTGGGCGCGGCATTTGGCCCGCGTCGGCCAGCCGCCGCACAGTTCGCGCTGAGCATCCACAGAACTTGGCGACGCTCCGTGCGTCAAGCAGTTCCGCAACCGCATCCGTAGTCGATTTCGTCGAAGCAACCATCATTGAATCTCCGCTATGTCGGGCCGAAGGCCCCCATTGGGCGCGGCCCATTTCTATTGCGGAGATTCGCACAAATGAAAACGCGGTGTGTGCGTCGGAAGTGCCGGTAGGACAACTCGTGGCTCTCGTTGTCCGAATTAGGGCTTTTCCGTCACTATCGGGAAGTAGCGGGAAAGTAGGCTGCTACTATCCGGCTTTGCGGTCGCGGCGGACTGCCGTCTTTCGGGCATCGATCTCGTCTGGGGCCAAGTCTGGAAAGCCTCCTTCAGTCGTGCTGGGAGGCCGAGCCTTCGACTGATTCACGTAAGCCAGCCAATCGGACAAATGCACACTTCGGCGTTGCGGGTGTGGCGTGCCGGTCTTTTTGGATAGCGGGCGGGTCCAACGCACGCTGTTTGCTGAGAAATCCTCAACGACCCTCGAAATCACTTTGATTGTTGCCAGCGCGATTCCGTCGCAATGGTCTGCGCGGATTGTCTTGATCGGAACATATACGCTTGGATCGCTCGGACGTGCGACATATCCGGTGGCGTTGGGCTTATCGGTAGGATCGGCTGTAGCTTCAGCCTGCCGTGGCGGCGGTTGAATCATCTCTGCCTCCCGCAACCATCGCTGGAGACAGATCAACATCCGCCCTCGAATGTACTTACCGACTTCGGCATCGACAGCACTCGGTCCGAACCTCGGCTCGTTTTCGTCATCATTCTCTTCGACAGTTCCCCAATGCAGGTCTTCTTCTGCGCCCCGCTTTGCCGGATCATTCAGACGGTATCCGAAGGCGTACATCACCTTCGGTTCACTACGTTCCAGGTTCAGCCAAGCGATGGGCTCAAGCTGTGGAAACTCGCAACCTGGTGGCAGGATCGAATTCTTGCCGTCGCGCGAATAGTAAAGGTGCTGTACCGGCGGCTTGATAAACTCAAATGTCAGCGCGAGGTATCCGGCTTCGTCAATACGATCCCCTAGGTCGTCATGCCAGCCACTCGCATCTTCCAGACGGGCGACCATGTCTGCAAGCACGCCGAGAAACCGCCTTTTGCGATCCTCGAAGGCAGGATACCGCCGCATGTATCGCGAGCGCATTTCCCAAAGCACATCCTCTTCGCGGACTTCCGTACTTCGGCCGGCAGCGTATCGTAGTGGATGAACGAGGCTTGAAACGACTGCACTAACTTGTCTTGCCGTCCCTGGCGTAGACATGATTCTGTCCCTGAAGGCGGGCCGACCGGCCGTCGACGGAGACCGGAACAGATAAACCACCGCCGACGGCGGGTCATTTGGCCGGGAGCTACCCGGACCCGCTGGCTGCAATTGTATTCGTTAGGGCTTTGTTCGTCAATGCCGGCACCTGAAGGATCAAATCGTGCGACTCGCGGTACTCCATGCTCGGTATCTCTCCGTGTGGACGATGCCCACAAGGACCTTCGCTTCGCGACCTACATCCGGGCTGGAATCGTCTAACCAATCGCTGAACCGGACCTCGCTTCGTTCGGCCGATAGGCGCGCGACTGCCTCCGAAGAATGGGCAGGGGGCGGCTTCCACATTGCGCAATTACTACTGTAATCACGTGGCTCGTTCCATCGGGGCGGTGGCATAGCGTTTCCGAACGAGACAGGCGTCAAGACGGTTTTCGTCTTATCCGTTAACTCGTCGGTCGGCTGTTAACGAGAGAATCCGAGAGCGCGGAGCCCAACGGCGCGCCCGATACCGAGGGCTGGCGTCGGAGCGGGTTCGTAGAGCACTCTCTTACCGCCATGCTTGATCTGACCGCTGCCGTAAACCCTTGCGAATACTTGCGTTATAATGAACAACCCCGAGCGCTCTCCATCTCGGGGTCTTGCGTGAACTGGTCGGTCGCCTAGTTCGCAACCGATCGTTGACCTCCCCGAATGCAACCCTGACAGCAACACTCTCTAGCTCAATCGGCCCGGTACCGACCGGCTAATCACAGGCGTGGAACAGCGGGAACAGATCCGACCGGCCAGCCGCGAGCGAAACGAGGCTTCGGCGAAGCATTGCCCCAAGGCGGTCTAGTGAAGCGACGAAAAAACCGCTGATAGCGATGTTTATGTCAGTCCTTCCGCGGTCTTGCAAACCGCTGGTCACGGCTATCGGGATGGGGGATGCAAAGCCCCCGCCTGCGAGGTAATAATCTGCTGTTCCAAGAGACCAAGTCCGAGGGCCGAGGTCGCGCAGACCTAGCAGAGGTCTGGTGGGCTGGCGCCCGATCTTTGGCTCAGATAAGGAACACAGCCGAGTCTGCAGGTTAGCAGGTTTTGGCAAACGTAGGGCATGCTTGGTCGGCGACTTGGTGAGAACGCTCGGTCGCCTACACGTCCATCGGCGAGGCGGACGATTCGGTGAATCGGGCTACTCCGTTTGGCGCGGATACACCCGAACTTGTCCACCGGCCCCCAGATTCGTCAGCTTGACTCGATACGGTACGACCCGAGAATGGGCTCTCGTGTTCCAACGGATGATCGCTTGCCCAAGCTCGGTCCTGCCATCCTGCGGTGCGTTGCCGTGCCGACAGGTAGAGGAATACCGCGTTTGCTTTGTTAGGCGGGGCAACTCAGAAGAGCGATCGGTTTGGGCTCGGTCTCTCTAAGGAGAAAACAATGAGGCGTCTTCTTGCCCATGTTTTGCTGGCGGTTCTGACCCTGGTCGCATCATGCTCGAAGGACGAGCCGAAAGGCGCGGCGAAGCCGATTCGTCTCGGCTACGTCCCTTACTCCTCTAGCCTTCCGGCGTTTGTCGCGGCTGAACGAGGATTGTTTGAGGCTCGAAAGCTCGTGGTGAAACTCCGGCGATTCGAAACATCAAACGAAGCGATGATTGCCCTCGTGACTGGTAAGACGGATGGAGTCATGGGCATCGGCTTGGCAAGCCTGCTGGCCATTGAGCACAAGACGCCGGGCAAGTTCAAGATGATCTGGTACGCGATCGAAACGGATGCCAACTGGGTAAACGCGCTGCTGGTACCGACTTCCTCGGACGTCGCCGGCATCGAGGAGCTCCGCGGCCAAACAGTCGCAACGTTCGCCGGTGCCACGCAGATCATGAACCTTCAAGCCATCTTCGATAAGGCCCTCGGCGATTCGAAGAGTGTGACGCTCTCACAAATCAGTCCCAATTTGCAGCTACAGGTGCTCGAGACGGGGGATGTAGCGGCCCTTTTTGCCATCGAACCGCAGGTCACAATTGCTCTCACGCGAGGCCTTGGAAGAGTCCTGGTTGACAATCCGCGTTGCAAGTACATTCTCGACCCATTCCCCGCGGGCGGAGGGATTCTCTCAACCACGCTTCTGAGCAAACGTGCGTCTGACGCCGAGAAATTACGCGGAGCCTTGGACGAAGCGATCGAACTGATCCGACACGACGAGTCGGGCGCCAAACTGCTCCTTCCAAAATATACTCCCATCGAACCGGAAATAGCGGGCAAGTCGCGTCTTTACGCGTGGTGGAAATCCAAAGAGTGCAACATCGACGCACTCCAACGCCTAAGCGATCTTCTTGAAGAAAACGGGATTCTCGGGGGACATATCGACGTCCGGCAGATGGTCTTCGTCAAATGAACACGGAGAGCGCGTACATCGAGATTGCCGACCTTGCGGTGTGGTATCCAGATCGGGACTCCTCCGATGGACGCCTTAACGTCTTGGACGGTCTAAGCCTCAGCATTCCGCAAGGAGCATTTACATCGGTGATTGGACCGAACGGCTGCGGAAAAACAACTCTTCTGCTTTGTCTCGCTGGGCTCTTGCCTCCGAATCGGGGCAGCGTCAGAATTGCGGGGGCATCGCCCGGTGACACCTTGTGCGGATATGTGTTCCAGAATTACCGCGACTCGCTTTTTCCATGGCTTACGGTTCTAGATAATATATCCTTTCCCCTCACTGTCCAGCGCGTTTCCGGGGTCAATGCCATTCTTAGTTGAAATTGCGAACGGTTCCATAGGATTACGCCACTTCTTCGAGGCAGC
>JADFIX010000064.1 GCA_022566435.1 Planctomycetota bacterium | reverse complement strand
GCCGAGCATCGCCGTCTCTACGTGCTCGCCCACGCCATCGCGGCGTTCAAGCTGGCGCTCGCCGCCCACCGCGGCGAAGTGCAGCGGCGGGCGATACCAGTCGGTTCGATTGATCAGCGCCGGTGACTGTTGAATGATCTGCTTGACCGTGAGGATATCCCCGTCTCGACAGGCCGACACGAGTTGTTTGAATCGCACGGCGTCGCGTTGCGCCTCGGCGGGTTCCGTGTAGATACGTCTGGTCTTACCGGTCTGAAGAAACTCGACGTGATCTCGAAGCGCCGGCCAGCTTGCGAATCCGTACTCCCGGGCGATGATCAACTGGGCGCTTCGCTGTCCCAGGTCGATCGTACGGATGGCTTGTTCGTCGCAATCTTTGAACTTGGGATGAAACTCTTGAATGCGCTTGCAGGCTGACGATTCGCCGGATGCGTGCGACTGGCGAAGCTCTTTGACGAGCTTTCTCAATTGAGACAGAGACGGACTTGCGGGCAATTCCCTGGCCATGAAAAACCTCCTTCTGCCATCGTGCCCAAGGTCCGCTCTTCAGGCTCAGAAAAGAGGCTTCATTGAATTTTCTGACGGCCGGTTTAGGTGGGGCTCAGCCCCTTGCCGCGGACTCGAGGCGCCCTAACACGCACTGGCCTCAGGATAACCCCAATTGGGCTCTGACACAATCTGAAGCGTGTTTGCACCTTCTGAAGGGGTGCCTCCCAAAACGGGCGGCAAATCTTCGGACGACGGTATGCGGGTCTTGCGATGAAGCCGCGGAGCGGCGGAAGGTTTGTCGCCGGCGTTGTCAACGTGTCAACCGGGCGTAGGATGTCCACCACCAAGTGAAGCCCCAGCAGTGGAAAATCTGCGAACGGTCGTATGCGGGCGTTGTGATGCAGCCGCTTGACAACGCGGATGCACCATCTCTCTCTTGCTCCGTAGCGTAAGTGAGGCTCCGACCACGCGCAATCGCTTGAAGCGGGGCGCGAATTATTCAAGATCGCCCCCGGAATCGGATGCACCCATCGCCGGCCGAAAGATGCCGCGTACGCTTGTCTCACCATCGATCGGCACATAGGATCGACGGATGCTTCGCCAAATCTATATGCGAATCGCCTACGACGGCACCGAATTCCACGGCTGGCAACGACAGACCGGTGTGCGAACCGTACAGGAAGTTCTCGAAACGACCATGGAACGCGTCCTGCGCCACCCCGTAAAGCTGAGGTGTTCGGGTCGCACCGATGCCGGCGTCCACGCAGCGGGACACGTGGAGGGATTCGCCACCGACCACGAGATGTCGGTGGAAAAAATGAGGCACGCGATCGGGTCGCGACTGCCCTACGATTTGTCCGTGGTGGACGTGCGGGACGTGCATCCGGCCTTTCACGCCACAAAGTCTGCGACCAGCAAGCTCTATCGCTATCGAATCCACAACCGAAAAAATCGACCGGTGGAACGATTCACGCAACGGTACGCCTATCACTATTGGCATGCCCTGGACATCGATCGGATGCGGGCGGCGGCACAGCACTTCCTCGGCACGATGGACTTTACGGCCATGACGCCCAAGGGCACGGTGCGGGAGACGATGGTGCGCACGATGTTCGTCTGCCAGGTCGAGCGGCATTTGGACGAAGTTCGCATCGACGTGGAAGGTGGCGGGTTCCTCTACAATCAGGTTCGAAACATGGTGGGTACCTTGATCGAAGTAGGCCGGGGACGATGGTCGCCCGACCAAGTTGTCGACATTCTGAAGAATCGTGACCGCGCGCAAGCCGGCCCGACCGCCCCCGCTCACGGCCTATGTCTTCGGTGGGTGCGCTATCCCCCGCATCTGCTTCGCCCGGAGCCAGTCAAAACATAGCGAAAACCCCCGGCGCAGCGGTACGCGGCGTCTTCGTGTAACCCCTGCGAATGCCGTTTTCAACCACCGCGTGCGCCCGGTTTTTCGTTATTCTTCGGTCACGGTAAGGATCTGATCGACGTTGACATCCGCCAACGAGGTTTCTACGCCCGAAGGCCAGCGAATAGAAAGATCGTCGATCACCGTGACATCACCCAGGCCGAAATGGACTTGCGGGTGAACGGCGGTAAATGCACTGGTCGTGGTCAACACTTCCGCCACGAAGGTCTCATTCCCGGCGGTCGCCACGACCCGTGACCCAATACCGAATCGATTGCTCTGCGTACCCTCCAGCCGAATGATGATCCAGTGCCCGTCTCCCCGTCCGGGATTCATCAAACACTGCAACGACTCTGCCGTGGACACGTTACTTCGCATCAGATCCACGAACCCGTCGCCGTTCAGATCGATCGCCCCCAATGACCGCCCGGACCGACTGTATCCGAAGGCAAGCGGTTTTTCGGGTGACCAGTTGAACAGACCGCGCGGGCCCGTCTGATCGGTAAAGCGCATATTGCCGTCGTTGCGAAAGAACCGACTTACGCCGTGGAAGTCGACGCGAAAAATTCCTTCCGGTTCGTCGGTGGAGATGTCGCCTGTCCAGGTCAAGTCGGGCAATCCGTCGTTGTCGGCGTCGAACCAAGCACAGCCGAAGGCAAATTCATAGGCGCCCAGCCCCACGCCGCCCTGCGCATTGGTTGGAGGAAGCGCGCCGGGCGTGACCTTGACGTCACCGATCACATTGGTCAACATGCCCGCGCCGTCGTTTGCCAGCAACATATGGAACGGCGTACCGTTCGTGCGCTGCCATGCGCTTGTCACGTGGTTTGGCAAAAAGGGAGAAGAAACCGGGTCGGCCCCTATGTTGGTTAGAAAATAGTCAAGGTCGCCATCGCGGTCGAAATCCGCACCGGCAATGCCCATCCATCCGCCGTGTTTGTTCAGGATATCCGCTTGCGACGAGGTAAACGTGAGATCGCCGTTGTTGATGAACAGATCGATGCCGCCAGGAATCTCCTGTAGCGAGAAAATATCGAGGAACCCGTCCTCGTTCACATCCGTCATGTAAACGGCCCAGGTCGGCACACGATTCATGATATCCGCGGTGGACGGTGCCAATCCCGCGATCCTCGTGCCGGCGACACCGGCGCTTTCCGTAATGTCCTCGAAAACCGGCACGCCGTTTTCGATACCGGTGTTGCGAAGTAGGACGTTCGGGGTATCCGGGAGATAGCTCTCGAAGCGGAAGTTCTGATCGCGAAAATCGTATCGACCGATGTACAGATCGAGCAAGCCGTCGTTGTCGAAATCGCCGACGCCGATACTCGCCCCGAAGTCGACACCTTCGAGACCGGCGTGTGTCGTCACATCGTCGAATCGGTACTGCCCGTCCTCATCCGGACCGTAATTCTTGAGATATCGCAGAAACTCCGAGCCGGGTTCGCCGCCTTGATCGAGTTGACGGCCGATGATCAAGTCCATCAAACCGTCATTGTCGAAGTCACCGACGCCGACGCACACGGCGTTGTCCGTTGAGAAGCGAACGCCCGCCAAGTTCGAGACTTCCGTAAAGTTACCACTTCCGTCGTTCTCGTAGAAGTGATTTCCTAGGTTCGCGAAATTCGTGATGAAGATGTCAATGTCGCCGTCGTTGTCGTAGTCGAATAACGCCAGCCCCGGCCAACCGCCGACGACATGGGGCGGTGTGAATGCCGAACGCGTCACATCGACGAACGCGCTCTCATCGGTCACGTCCCCGACTGCCACCGCATTCAGCACGTTTTGCAGCGACGGATCGCAACCGGCAGTGAGCGTGGCGGCAAGAGATAGAACGAGCCAATACCGTGCGCAAGTCATATTCCAATACTCCATATCTTGTGGATTTACGAAATCGCTTCGGTCTCCGCGAGGCAGCCTTTTTTGATGGTTCCCGAAGGTCGCTCGGCATGATAGCGGATTCGTATCGGTCACGGTAGGTGCGCAGAGGATCGAGGAGCGTCAGGCAGGCCGTGGAAGAGACCGCAACTAGGCTCGCGGTGACGATCTTGCCGCCGAGTCGACTTGCCTACTGCGGTGCGTTCGGATGTGCCGCTTGTTGGTTGTTCTCAAAAGCTGTGATCTTGTCGATCCGTCGCTGATGCCGACCGCCTTCGTATTCCGTTTCCAGCCAGACGTCGATCACGCGATTGATCAGATGTTCACCGATCAGGTCGGCGGGTAGGCACAAGACGTTGGCATCGTTATGCCGCCGGGAGAGTTCGGCGGTCAGTTCATCGTGGCACAAAGCGGCCCGGATACCCTTGACCTTGTTGGCCGCGATCGACATGCCGATGCCCGTTCCGCAAAGAAAAATTCCTCGTTCCGCCTCTCCTCGCGCCACATCGCGTGCACCCGCCAATCCCATGTCCGAGTAATCACAACTGGCCCCGTCGTGACAACCGGCGTCCAAGACCGTGTGTCCCGCCTCCGTAAGGTACGATTTGATGTTTTCCTTGGCGGCATAGCCGCGGTGATCACTGGATAGCACGACTTTCATACATCGAACTCCTGCAGTCGATGACGGACACCTTGTTCAATCACTCGGGCGCACCGCGCGTAATCATCTTCGCCGCCTCCGATAGGATCGAAGACACTTTCGTTCTCGACAAGTAGAACAGTGCGCTCTTCCGCGCCCGGTACCATAGCACGAATCGCGTCGGCGTGCGAATGGGTCATCGCGAAAATGTGGTCCGCCTGATGGATCAAACCGGGCGTGAGCGACTTCGAACCGTGCCCGGAAATATCGATGCCGCGCCTTGTCATGACCGCCACCGCGTGCTCGCTGACGCCGCCGAATCCACCCCCCGTCCCCGCCGAGGACACCGCCACGCCCCGTTGCGGCAGACCCGCGATTTCGCACTCGAGACGCTCGGCCAAGACGTTTTTCGCCAGGCCCTCGGCCATCGGACTGCGACAGGTATTGCCGGTGCAAACGAACAGAATTCGCAACATGGCGAGCCGTGCGATGGTCCGGGCGTCGAAAACGCCGGTACGCACAAGTTCGTATTCGTTGTGTCGCACGCGGACGATGGTCGAAGAATCCGAGTATTTGGTCGGACCAGCGTCCAGCACGAGGTCGATCAGGCCATCCAACCCTTTGACGACGTCCTTGCCGTCTCTCGCCGGTACTGCATCTGCAGTATTGGCGCTCCCGGCGACCACGGGCGAGCCAACCGCTCGCAAGAGCAAAGCCGCAACGTCGTCATCGGGAACCCGAAGACCGATCGTCCGGTCATAAAACATGGCCTCGAGGGCGGCGGAATCCAATCCTTCGGCCCCCGGCGCGGCGCTGGGTTCGTCCGCATCTAGGATCAAGGTCACGGGACCCGGCAAGGCCTTTCGGATCAGACGGTCCGCCAGCGGAGATCGATCGGGAACGAGCCCCTTTACAGCATCCCGGGAGCCGAGATGGACCGTAAATGCTTTGCCGGTAGGACGTTGCTTGATATCTCTCAGTCTGGAAACAGCGGCGGATTGGGTCACGCAGGCGCCGATTCCGTACACGGTTTCTGTAGGAAACCCCACAATCCCGCCCTGACGCATGATTTCCGCGGCACGACCTATCAGGTCGTCGAATCCCGCCCGCTCTCGATCAATGGTCGCCACTTCGGTTGACATTTGGGGTACCTTTCCGGTCACCGTATGCCGCGCCGGACGGCCGGTCAAGCAGCCCTTCACTGCCGCGATCCTCGGTCGGGAATCCTAATTTGGTTAGTACTACAGCGCAAAGTCGTCTTGAAGTCGTACCGCAGGCATCTTGCCTGCACCGTAATGACGGCTCGTGCAGGCTAGAAGCCTGCGGTACGAGTGACCTTGCGCTGTAGGGTTAGTAAGGAACTGACGGCCCCATTTGCAGGGCAGATCAAAAAACGTTACCCTTGTTTCTTTATGTCTCTTCTAGTGGCCACGTGCGGTCGCCGGGTGAATCGCGAATCTCCATTACATGAGGAACCGTCTACCATGAATGCACACAAGCGGACAATTGGCTTACTGGCGTTGGTTGCGACCTTGTCGCTGCCGCTCGCATCCTTGACGGCCAAGCCACTGCCGGACGACGACCGCGTGCTGACCGGCACGCTTCGCAACGGGGTGACGTGGAAGTTTCGTCAACACGACACCCCGGAGGGCAAGATGGCGTTGATCATGCACGTTCGGACCGGGTCGCTAAACGAAACGGACAGCCAACAGGGACTCGCTCATTTTCTCGAACACATGGCGTTCAACGGTTCCGAGAACTTCGCGCCGGGTGATCTGATTCCCTACTTCGAAAGCATCGGCATGGAATTCGGCGGCGACCTGAACGCCTTCACCAGTTTCGATCAGACAGCGTACATGCTCTTCGTTCCGAATACCGAGTTGGAACAACTCGACAAAGCCCTGATGGTGCTGAGCGATTACGCCTTCCGCATGTTGCTTCTTGACGAGGAAATCGACAAGGAGCGAGGCGTGGTGTTGGAAGAATCGCGCCGCGGCAAGAGCGCGTTTCAGCGAATCCGCGACAAGCTCTGGCCCGACCTTTTCAAGGGTACACGATTCGCAGTGCGCTTGCCTATCGGCAAGGACGAGATTCTCGAGACCGCGAAGAAGGGTGAATTCGAAGACTACTACCGCGCCTGGTATCGCCCGGAGAACGTCACCCTCGTGATGGTCGGCGACTGCAAAGTGGACGGCGTCAAGCCCTTGATCGAGAAATGGTTCGGGAAATACACGCCCGACGTACCGGCCCGCAAAGCGCGGACTCCGGAATTCCAACAGTTCACCGAGCAACGGGCCATGGTCGTCACCGATCCGGAAATGGCGTTGTGTGATGTGGGTATGACCAACGTGCTGCCTGGTCGGCCACCTGTGACCACCGTCGAGCAGTGGCGGCACGAACTCGTGGAACGAGGCGGTAGTTGGATCATTTCGCGGCGCTTCGACCAGCTCATCAACAAGGGGGAGGCCAGCTTCACCCGGGCGAACGCGCGTGCGTCGAATTTCTTCCAAGATGCGGTACTGGTCAGCGGTTCGGCCGTCGGGGAGCCGCAGGACTGGAACAAAATGCTCGATCAGTTGATTCAGGAAGTCCATCGCGCACGCGAATTCGGTTTCACGGAGAATGAATTCGCACTCGCCAAAAAAGAACTCATCGCGGACGCCGAGCGGGCCGTGCGAACGGAACCGACGGCCGACGCCCGGAGATTTATGTTTGGAATCATGTCGGCGGTCAATGAAAACGAACCTCTGTTATCCGCTCAGCAGCGGCTGGATCTGATCACAGAATTGCTTCCCGTCGTTCAGGTGGCGGAAGTCAGCGCGGTCTTTGCCAAGAACTTCAAACCGGGCACGTTCGCATATACCGTCAAAATGGTCGAAAAAGCCGACGTCGAGATTCCTTCCCGTGACGATGTACTGGCCGCCGCCCGCGCGGCGTGGGCACGCAGGGTCGAGCCGATCCAGGAAGAGACCGCCCCGACCGAATTGCTCGCCGCCGCCCCGACGCCGGGGAGAATCGTCGACAGCACACTCGACAAGGACCTGGGCATCACCAGCGCATGGCTGAGCAACGGCGTCCGCGTTCATCACCGCTTTATGGACTACAAAGAAGATACCGTGATGATCAGCATCTCGCTGGCCGGTGGCGATATCGAAGAGACCAAGGAGAACATGGGTGTCACAAACGTCGCCTCATTGGTGATTCAGGAGCCGAGCACCAGCCGTCTCACGACCAGCAACATAAGCGACATCATGACCGGCAAGAACATCAGCGTCCGCGGCGGCGGTGGTGGCGATGCCTTCACCATCTCCGTTTCCGGATCGCCGAGGGATCTGGAAACCGGTCTACAGCTCGCGCACGCCCTGTTGACCGACGGCAAGATTGACGAAGCGGCCTTCAAGAACTGGAAACTTCAAACGCTCCAGCGGATCGAAATGAGGCGGACGAATCCGATGGCCCGTACGTTCATGGCGTCGGCGGATCTCCTCACCGGCGGCGATCCGCGGTTTGCGTTCCCGACCAAGGAAGTCGTCGACCGTCAGTCGATCGAGAGATCGCAGAAGTGGTTCGACCGCCTCTGCCGCGAAGCCCCGATCGAAGTCGCCGTCGTCGGTGAAATTTCCGTGGACGACGCGATGGCACTCGTGACCAAGTATATCGGCTCGCTCCCCGAGCGCACCCGCTCGGCCGACTACCTCAACAAGCTAAGGCGCGTGGCCCGACCGACCGGACCGCTCATGCGCAATGTCGACGTCGAAACGATGACCCCCCAGGGTATGACCATGGCCGGTTTCGTCACCGGCGACGGGCGAAACACGAAAGAACTTCGCGCCCTCTCCCTGGCCTCGAACATCCTCACCAGCCGCGTCGTCAAACGTATTCGAGAGGAATTATCCTGGGTCTATTCCATCGGCGCGCGGAACAGGCCGAACTTCGCATTCCAGGAGATGAGCCGGTTCGCGGCCTCCGCACCGTGCGATCCGAAAAACGTCAACAAGGTCACCGAGGAAGTACACCGCATGTTCAAGGTGTTTGCAGAGGAAGGTCCGACGGAAGAAGAGCTGACCAACGCCAAAGAGCAGATCGCCAATAATCTCGACACGGGCATGAAGGAGCCGCGATACTGGATGGGCGTGCTGCGGCATCTCGACCTGCACGAACGAAACCTTGACGACGAAAAAGGCAAAGTCGACGCTTATAGGCGTTATACGGTCAAGCAAGTACGAGACGTCTTCCGCAAATACTACACGCAAGACCGGCAATTCAAAATAACCGCCACTCCCACGAAGGCCCCGCCCAGCGAAGGCAAAAAAAAGAAGGAAAAGGAGACGGCCCCCGCGTCGTAGCCTTTGCGACTTGTGCGGTCTTACGAATTGAGATAACGACCCCGCCCGTCAGACCGACGGGCGGGGTTGTTTTGTGGCTCGATAGTCGATTCGGCTGCTGTATCGGCTCAGACTGCGTGGAAACTACGTCCGAGGGATGCACGGCCGAAGGCGGTGAGTACCATGGCGACGGTACCGAGTGCACCCGAACTCCTGCGCACCACCACCGCCGACAGGCGCCTGCTGCCTCGGCACCGACTGCGTGAATGCGACGTTCGAGGGATGTGCAAATGAAGGCGGCGAATATCAAGGCGATGGCACCTCATGCCATGTGGGTATCTGTGCCGGACCGCCCGTGGGGGCCTGCTGCTTCGGTACCGAATGCCTCCAACTCGCGGCCAAGCACTGCGCCGCGGAAGGTGGCGAATTCGTCGGCGACGGTACGACGTGTCCGTCGGAGGCGTGCGTGGCGCCGCCGACCGGCGCCTGCTGCTTTGGTGACGACTGCCTCGAGCTGACGGCGGATCACTGCCTGGCCGAACAAGGCGAGTACGACGCCGATGCCACCACCTGTCCGTCCGTCGCGTGCGTGGGCGCACCGACCGGCGTGTGTTGTTTCGGCGACCACTGTATCGAACTCCCGGCCGACCATTGCGCCGCTGAACAAGGTGAGTCTATCGGTGACGGAACGGACTGTCCGTCGGAGGCCTGTGTCGGCCCCGCCACGGGCGCGTGCTGCTTCGGCGACGACTGTCTCGATCTGACGGCGGACCACTGCGCGGGAGAGGGCGGCGAGTATCTCGGCGATGGGGCCGAGTGTCATGAAGAGGCTTGCGCGAATTCGCAATCTCAGAACCTACCGGCCTATTCAATCGACGACGGTTCTTTCGAGGTCGCTGTCGAGCCTCAAATGCCGGCCGGCATTCTCATTCTCAATCAGTTCCAAGTCTCGGCGGGACACGAAGTGCTCACCGACATTGAAGTGTCGTGGGGTCTCTTTATACAACCCGGCACGCCGATCACCGTGGCGATTTACGACGATCCGAACTAGGATGGCGATCCAAACGATGCCGTTATTTTGGCATCTCATTCAGACGTCGTCGCAGGTACACGGGGGAGCGGCCTCTTCCAAACCTTCGACATCACGGACACGCGGGTGATCGGCAGCTTCTTCATCGGGGCGGCCATAGCGACAAGAATGGCCACCGAGATTTGGGAAATGCTCGAACAAGGTACGCTAGAGAACGCGGCGAACCTCACCGACGATGACCAGATTGTGTCGGCCACACGGTGGCTTTGTTCCCTTTGAACCGGGCGCCGGGGTGCCACTGGCG
>JADFIX010000063.1 GCA_022566435.1 Planctomycetota bacterium | reverse complement strand
GCTTGCAAAAGCGTCGACTCGTTCGGTCGAATTCCGAGGGAATATCGAGCCGGAGCCGGAGCAATTCGTAACGCTCGTATTTCAGATCATTCCGAAAGCGATGGGCAAGGCGACGGCTTCCAAGCGGCCGGGCGGCACCCCGTTCAAGAAAACCAAAGCGTCGAATGGACGTAATCGGGGTCGGCCGACGGCTAAAAAGAAGGCGGAGCCTATCCGGCAGTAAGCGTCGGTGAGAGGAACCCGCCACCTTTCTTCGCTTTCCATACCGCAGGGGATGGAAAAGACCGGACCGACGCCTCCCTCGATCTGATGCGTTGCAGTTTGTGGAATCATGCGGCAAGATGGCCATGAGCGAGGCTTGCGTTTCGATCGATCGTGGGAAGAAGAGGATTGGTTTGCCGAATACCGCTAACAAGAACGAGATCGAGTCGGGTTCCACGGGTACGCCGATGGTGGATCGACCTTCCACCGCGCTTGGTGACGAGCCGTTGTCGGAGGCCGCTTCGGCGGATACCAGGGTGACGGGTGAGTCCGTCCCCTACGGTCCCGGCGGACGATTCTGGCTGGGAATCTTCGTTGGCGGTGTCGCGGGCCTTCCTTTGGTGTGGCTCCTGGCGTATGCGGCGACTCTACCGTTTTTCATAGGGCTCTTCTTTTTTGCGTTGTTCGGATTGGTGATCGGCGCGGTGGTACATCGCGTGGCATCGGCAGGCCGACCCTACGCCCGCCGTACGGTGTGGGCGGGGACGATCGTGTTGGTTGCCGCCGGATGGCTTGTTTCGATCTTCGTCGAAGGTCGCGCGCTGCCCATGGATTTTGCGAGAAATGCCCCGGACTGGACGCTCAACCTGCACGGGCGGACGCGGGACCAATTCGTTCAAGATGTGGCCGATCGCGTACGATTGTATATGCTCGAGAACTACCCGCCCGCTGGGACGCTCGGCTATGTTCGGTGGATCGTGACGAGCGGCGAGTTTCCGCAGGGATCGATTGCAGATGTGAAACGCACGTGGCGGGTGCCGCAGCGCAAGGGATGGTGGATGGTTCGCGTGTTGCTTTCCATCGGTCTCTTCTCGTTCGGTATCTCGACGCAGACTTTTCTTTTGCGGCTGCGGTGCGACCCCGCCGCGGTTCGGTCGAGCGATGATTCGACCGCCTGAAAGGGCTCGAGCCCAAACCAAAGCCGGTATCCGCCACGCATTATGGCAAGATCGAAGCCATCCAAGCCGTACGTCGCCGCGATCATCGAGCGGCAGGATAATCACATACTCATCGTTCGCGCGGTGGACTCGAGGGGCGACGAGCCGAGATGGTCGTTTCCCCGCGGGCGAGTCACCGGCGATGAGCCGCCCGAGGCCGCCATGCGCCGCACGACGCGGGAAGACCTAGGTATCGAGGTGGAAATCGTCGTCGGTCAACCCCCGGTTTGGGAGGAGATCGGCCGGGAACGGGTGGAATTGCGGTACTTCTTTTGCGGGCTCATCAGCGGTGGCGAAGAGTCCGGCCCGGACGATGCGATTCGCTGGGTCCCGAAGCACCAGCTCCAGGAATACGAATTCGACGCGGTTTCCAGACCAGTCGCGGCTTGGCTGCTGGAGACGTAGCGCTCGGGTGCCCCATTCATTGCGAAGCAATGGGTGGGGGACAACCAGTACCACATCGGACAGATCAACCATGACCAAACGCCCCCCACAACTTTCTCGGGCTCGAATCCGAATTCAGCGAGTATGACGACGCCGCGTTCGCCGTACTCCCTGTCCCCTACGAGGCCACAACGACATTCCACCCCGGTACGCGAAACGGCCCCACCGCCATCACCACCGCCTCGCAGCAGGTCGAGACTTTCGACGAGGAACTCGAAGCGGAGTGCTACAAGTGCGGCATCACTACAATGGACGCCGTCGAGCCCGACGCATCCGGCCCGCAGGCCATGCACGAGAAGCTCTTCAAGATCGCCAAACGAATCGTCCGCGACGGCAAGTTCCTCTTCGCCCTCGGCGGTGAGCATAGCATCACCTCCGCCCTGGTGCGGGCGGCCATGACCAAACACCGCAAGCTCTCGGTTTTGCAAATCGACGCCCATTGCGATTTGCGGAACCAATACGAAGGCTCCCCCTACTCACACGCATGCGTCATGCGCCGCGTACACGATCTCGGCGCGAGCATCGTGCCCGTGGGAATTCGCAACGTCTCCGCCGAAGAACACCGGTTTATGAAGAAGATCAAGCTCGAGCCGATCACGGCGGTTCAATGCTTCAGCGACGACGATTGGATCGACCGGGTATTGAACCGGCTCGGCGACGACGTCTACATCACGATCGATATCGACGGCTTCGACCCGGCTTGCGCTCCCGGCACCGGCACCCCCGAACCGGGCGGTCTGGACTGGTATCAGGTCACCGGCCTATTGCGCCTGGTGGCCGCCGAAAAAAACGTCGTCGCCGCCGACATCGTCGAGGTCACCCCCGTCCCCGGACAGGTCGTTACCGAATTCCTGGCCGCACGACTCGTGTATAAGCTGATGTGCTATGTTCAGATGCGCGAGTAAGCGTATTAAAACCACTGGGCGCGGTTACCGCTCGTGCGTCCTCCGCAGAATAGTGCAGAATCAATCGGGTTTAGTACTGCTACCATCTATCATCTCAAAAGTGGTCTCTGTTCTTACGAGGTGCCGTGTATTGGCGTACATTGCGGCGCCCCAGAAATCAGGGAAGAGTATCGCATGATGAACTTTTTCTTGGTGTAGCTCGCGCAAGGCTTTACTGGCTTCGACGCCAATGGGAATATGACACCGATAGAGTGCATCCAATCGGCCGCGACAAGACAGATAAGATTGCACATCGAAATGGATGCCGTCCGAAAGCCGTGTGAATACGCCGGCCTGCGCCTCTTGGCGCTTTTCGAAGCCTGGTTGGCGATCAACGAACTCGAACTCTCCCTTCTGAAAAGGTCTTTTGGACAAGTCCAACGCCCAAACTGTCACGTGTGGAACCTCCCGTTCGCGTTCGTCGCGCTTCTCCGACGTAGGGTCGCCTTCTGTTACCCACTGCGCAAAGTCTACAAGTGCAAAGAACGCGGCCACAAGCGGATTCCGCGTCCAGTCCAGCAAGGGCGAAACAAGTCCATGATGCCGGCCAAACGCCCACCAGTCATCGTCAGATTGTAGATCCGATTCCTTTTTCAGAAACCTGCGCGCGCGATCCTTGAAGTGCGTCAGCCGTCGGTCTCGGTTCCTCTGATAAGAATCATCTGCGAAAAGACCTTCAATGCGCTTGCCAGGTTCAATGTACTCACTAATCGGCTCAATTTCTCTTTCCCACAAAGACTGAAGTTTCCAGTCCGGATGGCGTTGTCCGCGAAAGATAGTATTAGACGCTCTTCCGTTGGCCCAATAAGATCGAAACTCGTTCCAAGATGCGAACCCGGGCACGTTCAGCCCTTCCTTGGTTTGATATTCGCTCATGTCGGTCTCCCCGTGGATATCGAACGCCATGGGTGGGCCATGTCCTTGTGGGCGGAATCACGCGGAATAGCCGCCAGTACTGCGCCTTATTGAGCCGCTTGCTTCATCGTTGGGTCGCTCGGATACGGCCCGCCCGCTGCTCCAGTGTTTCGGCTTCTTCGTCCCGCTTTGTGGCTCGATACAGTGCCGCCAGGTTCTCAAGGCACATGCCCACATCCGGATGGTCTTGCCCCAGTGCCTTCTCTAAAACCGCCAGTGCGCGCTTGTAAAGCGGCTCGGCCCGCGCGTACTGCCCTTGGGTGTGCCAGAGCCCGCCCAGGTTGTTCAGGCTCATGGCAACATCGGGATGATCCGCCCCCAGCGCCTTTTCTCTTATCGCCAGCGAGCGCTTGTAGAGCGGCTCGGCCTGCGCGTACTGCCCTTGTGTTGTGTAGAGCCCGGCCAGATTGTTCAGACTCGTGGCCACATCGGGATGGTCCAGCCCCAGCACCTTCTCTGTTATCGCCAGCGCGCGATTATAGAGCCGCTCGGCATGCGCGTTCTGCCCTTGGTCTTTGTAGAGCAAGGCCAGGTTGTTAAGGCTCATGGCCACAAGGGGATGGTCTGGCCCCAGCGACTTCTCTCTTATCGCCAAGGCGCGCTTGTACAGCGGTTCGGCCTGAGCATACTGCCCTTGGATCCTGTGGAACCCGGCCACGTTGTTCAGACTCGTGCCCACATCGAGATGGTTCGGACCCAGCGCCTTCTCTGTTATAGCCAGAGCGCGCTTGTAGAGCGGCTCGGCCTGCGCGTACCGCCCTTGCATGTCGTATATAAAGGCCAGGTTGTTCAGGCTCGTGGAGACATCGGGATGGTCCGGCCCGAGCGCCTTCTCCATAATCGCCAGTGCGTGCCTGTAGAGCGGCTCGGCCTGCGCGTACTGGCCTTGAATGTCGTAGAGCCCGGCGAGGTTGTTCAGGCTCGCGGCCACATCGGGATGGTCCGGCCCCAGCGCCTTCTCTCTTATCGCCAGCGCGCGCCTGCAGAGCGGCTCGGCGTGCGCGTACTGGCCTTGTGTTCTATAGAGTTCGGCTATGTTGTTCAGGCTCGCGGCAACGTTGGGATGGTCCGACCCGAGCGTCTTCTCGTAAATCACCAGCGCCCGCTTGTAAAAACGCTCGGCCTGCGCGTACTGGCCTTGGGTTGTGTAGAGCATGCCTATGTTGTTCGAGCTCGTGGCCACATCGGCATGATTGGGGCCGACGTTTTTCTCGGCTACTTCGAGGGCCTTCTTCGCAACAACGACGGCACGGTCATATTTTCCCGCATGATAAAGATCCTTGACCTCCTGAGTAAGAATTTCCCATTCAATACCGGCGCCTTGCGCAAACACGGGCGGTCTGGGCATCAACAAGATCAATAAGGACGTTGTAATTGTTAGCATGTATTTCATTGGTTCTTGCGTCCTTTGTTATGCCGTCGGACAAGATGCAGGGAGCATAACATGGCGCGGTGGCCGCCGCAACGCGGGGCTGCCCGGCCGATGGACGGACCCCGTGGATCGTCCGCCGAACAAGCCGTTTGTGCTATTGCACAATTCCAAGTACGGAGCTGGGAGTTGGGACCGCGAGCGTCCTTTTGTGGACACAATCGTGTCGACACAGCCGGTTGAACGGGTTTGCTCTCCGTCTTGTGCTTATCGCGTTCCCGACAATCGTGTAGCGGCTCAGACGAGGAGTCGCCCGGGTGTTTTGACGATCCGATCGCTAAGGGGGTGTTCAAGGAGTCTTTTTCCGAGCCGCGCCCGTGAGGAAGCGGTCTGACGTCTCCCGAAGAACACGCTCCCTGACGGTCGCGGCTCGGTAAGGAATACACCCTTCTTAAACACGCTTGACGGGAAAATAGAGCTTGCTCTCGTAGCGGCGGGCCTCCTTTCGCGGGAGGATCGCTTCGGGACGGATGGGACGCACCCTACACACTCTATCGTTTGACGAGCGACGAAATCCGCATTGTCTCTGAGGCGACGCATTGATCAGTACCGCGACTGTCAAGGAGCGGCCCCAGCGCATCGGAGAGTGGACGGGCATCGGCCAGGGCCGACTCGCTCACGCTCGCGGTACTGATGGTGGTGTAAACAATCACCCCTCATCAGGACTCGACACGAATTGCGTCTCACACAACGTGCGATACAGCGGACAGCGCTCGAACAGTTCCGCATGCAAACCGGAGTCGATGATCCGGCCGGCTTCCATCACCACGATGCGATCGGCGAATTGAATCGTACTCAACCTATGGGCGATGATGATCGTCGTGCGACCCTTGGAGAATTCCTTTAGCGCCGCCTGGATCTTCTGCTCGGATTCCGTGTCGATCTGACTCGTCGCTTCGTCGAAAATGAGAATCGGGGCGTCGCGAAAGATCGCCCGGGCGATGGCCAGCCGCTGACGCTGACCACCCGATAGCGTCGTGCCCCGCTCGCCGAGCTGGGCCTCGAAACCGCCCGGAATCTTGCCCACGAACTCGTCGGCCGAAGCCCGCCGCGCCGCGTCGCGCACGCCCGCCTCGTCCGACGAACCCGTACCGTACGCGATGTTCTCCATCGGCGTACCGGCAAAGACGATCGCTTCCTGGCTGACCAGTCCGATTTGTTTTCGCAAACTCGGCAGGTCCGCGCTGCGAATGTCGACATCGTCGTAGAGAATCTTACCTTCACTCGGCGTGAAGAACCGAAGCAACATGCTCACCAGCGTGGTCTTGCCGCAACCGTTCGGACCCACCAGCGCGATGGTCTCTCCGCGGCTGATCGTCAGGCTCACCTTCTTCAGCGCCGCTTCTTCGGCGCCGGGATAAGTGAAAGACACACCCACATACTCGATCGCCCGAGCCAAGGGCCCAATCTTTGAAGCCTCGCTCGTCTCGTCGTACTCCACCGGCTGATCGATGACATTGAAAATCCGCTCCGCACCGGCCGTCGAACGCTGCACCCGCACGTACACATCGGTCAGCTTGCGGAGGGGATCGAACAACATGGACAGAATAACCCCCAGCCCGACGAACTTGGAGATCGCCATTTCTTCGCGCAACACCAAACCGGCTAGCCATACGGTCGCAAGACTTCCCGCCCCGATGGCCAGGGTCTCCATCATCGGACTGATAAACGCCTGCAACTTGGCGAGCTTGAGCTGCTGTTTGAACATTCGCCAATCAACCTTGCGGAGACGCTCACGCTCGATGTCTTCCGCCGTGTAGGCCTTGACCACACGGAGATTTTGAAAGCTCGTCGTCAAAGCGCCGATCATCAGCCCATAGGCTTGCAGAAGTTTGCGGTTGGCTTTCTTCACGCTTTTGCCGATTAGCAAGAACATCAACACGGCCAACGGCGCGACGACCACCATGACCAGGGTGATTCGCCAGTCGAACATACATGCCAGCGTCAGGATGAAGACGGCCTTAAGAGGTTCACGAACACACTTCCCGAAAAGGGTCATGAGCCCGCGTTGAATCTCCTGAATATCTTGCACGAATCGAGTCACTAGATCGGCCGTCTGATGTCCGGCGAAAAACGACATCGGAAGGTGCAGGGAACGGTCATACAAAGCCGACCGCAGATCCATCATCGACCGGAGAACGCAGCGGGCGATCAAGATCTCGCCGAAATACCGAAAGACACTCGCCACCGCCACCGCACACACCAGCACAATCAGTATTTGCGTTAGTACGGTGAGTTTCTGATCCGGCGAGTCCGCACCGGGCGGAAGAAAGTCCGCGGCCCACAATCGCGCCCTCATGGTCCACGTTAGCTCGCCCACGCGAACGGTCTGCATTCGCCGTTCGCCTGTGTTACCAATTGCAGTCAGTGCGACTTCCTCCCCCGTCTTCGCCATGGCAATCTGATGAAGTAGGTCGCGAATCAAACCGTCATCCGACGGAGCCACCGCTTCGTCCGGACGAAGTGGATTCGGCGCATCATCCGCGAGGCCTTCGACCGTCACCACGCGTACCGATTCGTCTCTTCCGGGGACCGCGAAAACCACGCCCAAACGTTCGCCAGCGATGGACCGGTCCGCCCAACCTCGAAGCCCTTCCTGTTCGAGAAGCATCTTGAAGACCGGAAAGGCCGCGCCCAGACTCAACGTGTGCAAGCCGGCGTAGACCACCGTGAAGAACAAACCGAGGGCCAGCGTCCTACGATAGGGCCGCGCGAGACCGACAATCCGCCTCACTTGCCCGAGCCGGAAACGCGTGTCCGCAGGCTTGTCTTTGGAATCCGCCGAGATCAGCTTCGGGTTCATGAATTCACGCTAGAGAAAACTGCGATAAAGTTGGACGTACCGGTCGCAAAGGACTGACCAGTCGTAGAGTTCGCGGGCGACTTCGCGTGCCTTCCGCGCCATTTCAGCTCGTTCGTCGTCCGTGCGACCCAATGCGATTCGCAACGTGTCGCGAAAGTCGTACCGCGTGGGGGCACATACATCCAACACACCCGCCAAACCATCGGGCGCCACGCGATCCGAGGCCACGGCTACCACGCCGAGAGCGACCGCCTGCATGATCGACACCGCGGCGCGATAGTGCAAGCTGGGACACACGAGCACATGAGCACCGCCAAGAAGCTTGCGCTGTGATTCAATCGTATCGGCACCCACGAACCGAGCGCGATCCGAGCCGCCCTTGCGCCTTATGGCGGCCTCGAGTGTCGCGCGGCAATCACCGGTATCCGGTCCACCGGCCACCAAACCCCACCTGTCAAAATCCGCGCCGATTTCCGCAAAGGCCTTGAGAAACGGCACGAAACCTTCGATCGGATGGATCGGCGCCAAGATCAGTAGCGTGCGGTCATAGGCCGTCGGTGGATCGGTGCCGTCACCCGGTTCGGACGAACGCACGTAGTTTTCGAAATCCACGCCGTAGGGCAAATCGACCGGATCGACGGTCACGTCCTCGGCGATCAAGCCGTCGCGTTCACGAGTGTTCATCGACGCGATCGCCGACGCACCACTTAGAAGCTTGTTCTCGCGCAAAAACATTCGGAGGCGATGACGAATACCGCGGCGATCCACATACGGTCCATGGCAGAGGCCCCCGAGCGGAGAAATCACGTACGGCGTGCCTGTTCCTCTCGCTTGACCGGCGGCTTGTAGAGCGAGACCTCCAAACCAGCCGTGCAGGTGCACGATCGCGGCTTCTCGGACCGCCTCGCGCACCTGCCCTGGAGCATAAGTGGCGGCCACGGATTCGCCGCGACCAGATAAGCCCTGGCGGGCCAACACCGTCGATTCGATCCCACGCGCGGTAAGGCCTCGAAACAGCCCATCCAATGAGACAGCCACCGACCCCGCCTCCGGTTTCAACGATTCAATAACGTGCAATACTCGGTTCTTCATAATCGGGCGGGATTCTAACACTACAACGCAGATTCGTCATGAACGCGCAGAGCAGGCATCTTGCCTGCATCGTTGCTCCCCCCTTTTCCAAGGGGGGATTCAGGGGGGTTGCTTTGCCCAGCAAGTCACGCGCGACGGAGTTCTAGGCTTAGACGCCGTCGGAAAAACCGTCCAACTTGTGCGTCTTACGTTGCTTTGCGGCTTCCCGATAACGGCGCGCGAAGTGCCCCAGGCGCCGGAAGTGCTCTTTCCAATGAGTCGGCGAAGTGCCCATGCGCGGAAGATAGGCATGAAGAAACCGGCAATAGTCGGACTGCGTCACGGACGAGTAAGACACCAAACTTGCCGTCAGCCGAACGACCGGCTGCCGTATCCGCGATTCGTCCATCCGCACGTTTAGTCGAACGCCTTCCAGATCGATCAACCAGGCGCGGGCCTCCTCCGCCCCCTGGTCCCACGCGGTCAACATGACGTTGGAGGCTTTCAAATCGCGATGGTGAACCCAGTGCATTTCCAATCGATCGAACAAGATCGCGAGTGCTTCAATCACACCGTTACGAACCCTTCGCTGCCGATCCGGCGGCACTCTGGACAGGAGCGACAATGCGATGTGGTCCAGATCGACGGCGTCCGCGACAAACGTCGTGACCAGCCATGCCTCGCCACCGCCGAATCCCCGTTTGAGGCAGGCGAGCGGTAACGGGGTGCGAATCCCGGCCTTCAACAAACCCAGTGCCTTGGCGAATTGCCGATGCGCGCCCGACCGGCGAAACATCGCGAGGAACCGCTGCCCGATTCTTCGAATCGCTCCGCGTTTGCAGACGACTTCGAGGCGGCGGCTCGGCAGTTCGATATGGGCGCGGATGACTTCTCCCTTGCCGGACTGCTTAAGAACTTCGTAGCCCGGCAGTGAATCCGGCGCACGGATCAACAGAGTCAACCATTCGGCCCACTGTGACCACGTGGGCCAAACCTCGTCGGCGTCGCCTCCCAATTCACCGCCGGCGCACGCCGTCATGACCGATCCGGACCATCCGTGGCCGAGACGGACGCGACGGTGCTCACACGTCGTCCGGCTCAAAGGATGAATGGGGGGTTGATCGAACGTTTCAGCCAAAATCGCACTCCAATGGCGGATACGCCTCTAGTCGTGAATTCGGTGTTGCTACTCTTCGACTTCCAGTTCTGCGACATCCGTTTGTGGAGACGCCAGCATGATGACCGAAACGCTCTTGGGATCATAGGGCTTGAACGAATGAAACC
>JADFIX010000062.1 GCA_022566435.1 Planctomycetota bacterium | reverse complement strand
GCAAGGATCGTGCGCCACGACACGTGGAATGATGGGTGCCGCGCGTGCCATGGTCAAGCGCAGCGCCGCCATGCGGGTACTGATTCCAGTGCAGGTCATTATGTAGATGGGCGATCAGTACCGCTCGTACCGGACAGTGACTCGATTCCGCCGATTGATGGAAACGCGTAATTGTCATTTGAGGACTTTTGCGAGGCGGCATGGCGGCGCCCGGGAATACCGGGCTTGGCCATGGCACCCAGCGTCTGGGAATACCGGGCTTGGCCATGGCCCCCAGAATCTTCCTGGCTTGGCCATGGCACGACATGGCACCCATGGCACCCAGCTTCTACCCTTTGCGTGTTTCGCTCAGGCTTATGCCGTCATGCTCCCCCACTGTTGCGTGCCATCGTTACGACTATTCGATCGGGAGGAGCCCGACGTCCGCCCTCCATTCGGTCAATACTTCGCGCCAACGTTTTGGATTGTTCGGGATATCCATTTCTTCAGAGTCCAGCAGGCCGGGATACCGCTCTTCGGCCCACTTCTCGAACTCGCAGAACCGATCCGGCGGCCGTTTGTTTCGCGGTGTGAGCCCGGCGTACAACATTCCCGCAATCTTGTCATCCTCGTTGAAGTAGTACGTCACCCGCGCCGCCGTCGGCACTCGTTCGATCAGGCGAAAATAATCGTTGTTCTCGTACGAAATGTAGGACAACGTCCGGTCCTTGACGCGGAGTTTTTCTTTCGTGCCCTTGCCGTTGAACTCCTTGTCCCAGTCCTTGTAAGGTCCACCCCTCGCTCGAAGGGGGTGGCCGGGGCCTTCTTTCTTATTGAACCAAATTCGGGCGTCGTCCGCGAGATAGAGCGCCGCTTTCTCGTAGTCTCCATCCTTCTTGGCCTGCCGGTACTCTTGCCAGACCTGTTTCAGTGGATGCGTACAACCCGAGGCGAGGAGCATCGTGAATGTCATTGTAAGAAACATGGGAAAGCGCGACGAAGTCATGACGAATATTGTCATCTTCCATTCTCCTGATACTAAGCCCAGCCGTTTGCCAATTCGTTCAAAATGAAGCGTAAGACGGGCGGGAAGGCTGACAAGTGGCTGGCGTGAAACGATTGCGTAACGTTGCACTGTGCAGCCGCAGCCGGTGTACCGCGCCGCGGAGCGTACACGACCATTTCACCCGAACGGCGACGCGGAAACGAACTGTTTCCTGACCTTCCCAGGTCTCTCCTTCCGTGTTTTGGTGTTTGACCTTTTATTGGGGCGCCTTGCTATAGGACAGTCGCCGATCGCCCGATAAAAAGGCCCGAACGGTACAGGGCCAGAGAAAACAAGATGAGTCAATCCCCAGAACCGACTCGTCGAGAAGTGGTACGCAAGGGCGCCAAACTTGCGTTTGCCGCTCCGATCATCTCCACGTTCCACGCAAGACGGGCGTACGCCGCCAACTACAGTTGTTATGGCGTCGGGCACCTGTGCATCACCCCGACACCGGCTAACGAAGAACCATGTTGCCCCGGGCTCAACTGCAGCGGTCCGGACCCAAAGACCTGCAAGTAAGACGCCATCGACAGGCTCCGCCCCGTTCTCTCGACTGCCGAGGCTACAGGTCGGTCATTTCCCGAATCGTTTGGCGCGGTGAGGCTTTATGGATTTCGTCGGTTGACCGGTCACCGAACGGTGTGCCGCATTCCGGGCACCGCGGCTCGAATAGGCCGGTGCGGTTGTAGCCGCACTTTAGGCAAAAGCCGTGTCTTCGTCGCCGTCGACGTGTCTCACGAACCAAGGCGACGATGGGGTAGGCGACCAACATCAGCGACGTGAACCACATGGGAAGAATGAAACGATGCATCCGGCTGGATCGGCCTTGCGGCGTATCGCGAATCCTGATTTGGAAACCAAAACCCAGGAAGAACTTCTCGACCGATTTCGTCGGGCCCGACACCGAGCTTTCCCTCCAGTGAGAGATTCTCAAGGAACCGTCGTGGCAGAGAAACATCATTTCCAGCGAGTCGCCGTACGCGATAGAAAATGCGGATTGGGGTTTCGGAAACTCTTGGGCCACTGCGCTACAAACGCAAACGTCGCGACGAAGAGGAACAAGATGATGCTCTTATGGATCATTTATCGCGTGCCGCTTTTCCATACGCTTCCATCGCAGCCTAGCGCCCAAAGATTGTAGCCGCCTCACTGCACATGACGACGAGAAAAACACTCATAGGGCTTCGTTTGTGCAAGATTGTCCTGTTTTTCCATCCTTCACCCCGTCTCGTGGCGACCGGACCGCGTTCGCTACGCGAATAGACCACGGCGCAGGGCAGACGAATGCCTTGTGATCGGTTATCTTTTCCGTGTGGAATTGCCGGTACGTGATAAACCGAATGAGGGGCAAAGGCCCGTTGACGACGTGCGCGCGATGGCCGTCGCGGTGCAGGCGAATCTCGTGCAGCTCAAAATCGCGGAGTGTAAGCGGCTCGGCAAGCCCACTTCGCAGCACGCGATCGATTTGCAATCACCCGGTGCGGTGCGACGGTTTCGAGAGACGTTGGTCGATCTGGAATTCTTGAAATCCGCGCCGGCCATGCATCTTCATCTTCGCCTGCGGGAGAGTTGGGGTCAGTACTGTTTCATGCGGTGGGCGTTTTCCGTGGATTCGAAAGAGTCGTACGATTTTTCCGCCCCTTGCGGCCCATCCGAATTGCGATGCCCGGCGGTGTTGGAATCGAAACATGCGGAGCTGCACGCCCTGCTGTGGCGCATTCGATTCGAGCAGCGTCTGCGAGATGTTCCCGGCGACTCGGATCGGGAGCTTTCGGAGGAAGACCGGAGCCTGGCGAAACGCATTCCGGCCGAAGCCTTCGGTACGCCCGTCGCCCAATGCCCGGACGACGAACTTGTTCTGGCGGCTTGTGAGCACGCGGGCATGTTGGCCGCCCTACGATGGATTATGGACTCTCGCCGCAAATGGGGCGAAGCGGGCATCATGGATGTCGGCGAGCGGCCGTTCTAATATCGCATCCGCGCGTTCACGATTGACGGCTTTTTCTTTATCGTCACGATAAGTGACAATATTATGGCATATCGATGACTGCCCCGGATTGTGACTAGTCGCTGTCGGAGTCCGAATCGCTGTCCGCGACGAATGGCCAGGCCTGTTTTTTTCCTGAGGGCAGTGGCCAAGCCGTCGTGGAAATCTCTAACGACGAGAGCCGGCTGGACGGCGGAATCGAAGTATGCGAATCCGACGTTTCCTGCGACGACCGCGCGCAAGTGCCGCCGTCGGAATGCGGGACTATCGATACCCGCGAGGAATGGGCGAAGGAAGCCCAACCTGCTAGAATCGTTCCACCAACGAGCACCCAATTCCACGGTGTTGTCACGAGACTACTCCTTTTTTCGTGCAGAGCCACAAATCCCGCTTCGGTGACGCGAACGAGAACCCCCGTTTCCGGTCTCCGCGGCAACTTTTCCCGCAAAGAAAAACCCGGTCTTGTGGCCAATAACGATCTCTGCCGACAGATTCTGTTCTTGACGGGTTTTATTCCCTTCGACACTATCGGCCATCGTATCGGCGGCATGGCGACGTTTTTTGGGCTGACCATCGCGTGTGTGGACCGCGATCTGGGGGTAGGATGCCGTTTCGGTGTCTTGCGAACGGGACTCTTTTCTTCCGATGCACTCGAGACTGCCAGTCATTGCGTTACTCCTGTTTTTTTTTGGTGCTTGCGGTCTGTCATTGCCCGGCTGCAAGAAGGCACCGCCCCCGGGGCCACCGATACCGGAAGGCTTTGACTCCCTCGAACCTCAATTGCGTGCCTACATGCAGCCGTTCATCGACCGCGTTCGGAAAACGCCGGGTGATGGTGGCGCCCATGCCGAACTGGGACTGGTCTACGAAGCGAACGAGCTATGGCCCTCCGCGGTCGTCGCATTCGAAAACGCGGTGGCACTGGCCCCGCGTCAGGGCCTTTGCCAATACCACCTTGCGGTGGCACTCGTGAGGACCGGGCAGGATGACGCGGCGCTCGAAAGCTTACGGCGCACTTCGCGAGCGCATCCGAAGCTCGCTCCCGTGTGGCATCGGCTTGGCCATCGGCTGCTGGAGAACGGCGACGTGGATGAGGCGGCGTCGGCCTTTCAGCGGGTGATTCGTCTTCTACCCAAAGCACCTGCGGGTTATATCGGGTTGGGGGCGGCGAAGATGCAGGCGGGTGCTCATGACGAAGCCGCCGGACTATTCGAACGGGCGATTCAGATGGATTCTTCCGATCGGATGGCGCACTTTCTGCTCGGCGGCAGCTATAGGCGTCAAGGTCGAAAAGAGGAGGCGGCGCGTGAATTCGCCCTGGGGATTAACGGACGGGTGCGCTATCTCCCAGACGAATGGGCGCCTCGTGTGCGGCGCCACGCGCAAACCGTGACCGCGCAACTGAAAAAGGCCCGTGGCCTTCATGCCGTCGGTGACGTCGTCGCGGCGGCGCGAATTCTCGAATCCACTGTCGCAAGGCACCCGAACAACGTGGATGGGCTCAACAACTTGGCCATCGCCTACGTAAGCCTGGACCGTCCGAGAGATGCCCTCGAGCTGCTGCGTCGCGCCGAGCAGGTGGACCGCACGGATTCGTTCACCTACGCCAATCTCGCACTCTGCGAGATCAAGCTGCAGGATTTCGACGCGGCGTTGAGGTATGCCGACCGGTCCGTCGAGCTGGCGCCGCAGTCGGCCGACGCCCATTTGACGAGAGGGCAGGTCTTGTTAAGGCTTCGCCGTGAACCTGACGCGGCTATGGCATATACGAAATCAGTCGAGATCGATCCGCGAAACCTGACGGCCAGGATCGCGCTGGCGAATACGTATTTCGGATTGAAGGACTTCGCTGCGGCGAAAGTTCAATATGCGGCGGCGGTTGATTTGGACCCGAAGATGATTTCGGCTCTGGTGCGCTATTGCGAATCGTGCATTTATTCAGGGGCCCGCGATGAGGCGGCGGCGGCGCTTGCAAAACTCGCGTTTCATGGGGAGAACAATGCGGAAATACGCGAGACCGTGAAGGCGCTTCGCGCCCGGATGGGAGACTAAAGGCCCGGGCATGGCAAGAAATATGACAAAACTTCGACCCGCCTGCGCCGCCCGATGGTCGACGTATGTTCGGCGATTCAGACGCACTCGACTTGCCGTCATGGCGGGGTGTTTGATTGTTCCGGCCGTATTCATGGGGTGCAAGCCGCAGTCCACCGCCGGCGAAGGCGATAAGGAAACACTCTTGCGTGGTTGGTTCGAGGATACCGCGGAGGCGTGGGGCGTCGACTTCCACCACGATTCCGGTCACGACGGTCGCTATCTGTTTCCGGAATCCGTGGCGGGCGGTGTCTGCCTTTTGGATTACGACAGCGATGGCAGACTGGATATCTACTTCGTCCAGGGCGGCGATTTCGATACGGCCGGCGAGGAATTTCATATCGGCAATCAGCTCTTTCGGAATTCGGGCGGCGGAAAATTCGTCGATGTGTCGGCGGAGACCGGGGTGGCGGACACGGGGTACGGGATGGGCTGCACGTGCGGCGATTTCGACAACGACGGCGACACCGACCTTTATGTCACCAATAGGGGGGCGAACGTACTCTATCGCAACAACGGTGACGGCACGTTTACGGATGTGACTTTTGCGGCGGGTTTGGAAGAGTCGGCGTGGAGTTCGAGCGCCGCTTTTGTGGATTACGATGCCGACGGCGACCTCGATCTCTTCGTTGTGAACTACATGAATTGGTCCCCGGCATTGGAGCGATCGTGTCTTGCGCTGGATCAATCGCGAGACTACTGCGCGCCGCGCACCTACAACGCACCGGCCGTCGACGCGCTCTATCGCAATGAGGGCGACGGCACGTTTGAGGATGTCACGCGACAGGCCGGTCTCGATCGAGCCAACGGCAACGGGCTGGGCGTGGCCTGCGGTGATTTCAACCGAGACGGGCGTGTCGACATTTATGTGGCCAACGATGCTATGGACAACCGACTCTGGATCAATCAGGGCGAAGGGCGATTCAAAGACGAGGCCCTTGTCCGCGGCTGCGCGATGAATGGGTTCGGCATTGCGGAGGCCGGAATGGGCGTCGCGGCATTAGACGCGGACGCGGACGGCGATCTCGATCTTTTCATCTCTCACCTTCGCGGCGAGACCAACACGTTCTATCGTAACGACGGTGAGTTTTTCGAGGACGCGACTCCGACAACGGGGTTGGGCACGCCGAGTCGGTTTTTCACGGGCTTTGGTCTCGGGTTTGCCGATTTCGATCATGACGGCAATCTTGATCTCTATGTGGCCAACGGGCGGGTCATGCGGGCCGAGCCCTATTTGGATGCCAAGGCGCCGTATGCCGAGCCGAATCAACTCTTCGCCGGCACGGGTCCGGGGCAGTTTCAGGAGGTTAAGCCTCGCGGCGGCACGGGAGACTTACTGGTTCATGCCAGTCGCGGTGCGGCGTTCGGCGATCTGGACAACGACGGCGACGTGGACATTGTCGTGGTCAACAAGGACGGCCCCGCCTACGTGTTGCGCAATGTCGTCAAAAAGAAGGGACATTGGATCATACTTCGACTGCTGAACGACAACGGCGCGAACGCGATCGGCGCTGAGCTGACGGTGACCGTCGCAGGATCGGTGCGGCGGGCGATTCTTTATCCGAGCTATGGGTATTGTTCAAGCAACGACCCGCGCGTGCACGTGGGGCTCGGCGCCGCGACGAATGTTAACGAGGTCATCGTTCAATGGCCGGACGGTACGAAGGAGCGATTCGGCCCTCTCGCCGCCGATCGGACCCATGAATTACGGCAAGGACGCGGTGAGAGTTACTGGCGATGATCGAGAAGGCCCCGGTACACATGGAATCCCCGAGCACAAAGACGATTGATGAGGGTCGTAGCGTTGAGTCTGGCGTTATCCACTCCACTTTCGAGCGCCGAGTCCAGGATAGATTCAGCGTGCTCATGCCATGACGAGATACCCCACCCGTTCTTATCACCATCGATCAGCGTTGACAGGCACGCAACCGCGTGGTCTGGAAAATCGGCAACAACGGCAGCGAGATGTTTCGTTACTAGATGATCCGGTTCCGTCCATCTGCATAGCTCCAGCGATTCTCGTAGACGATCCAAGGACCATTCGCGGTCGAACTTGTCGCAGATGAACCACCAGCCGAAAGCCTTCATCTCCGATCTTTCCGCATGATCCCGCAAGTGCTTCAGTGCATCGACGCGGCGTTCCCAAAGGTTTTTGAGGCGTTCGCCCACTACATTCGGAATTCTGCCGTTTACATTTTTCAATCTCCGCCCAACGAACGTGAGGGCGTGATACTTGAAGGCCGATGGTGCTATTTTGAAAAACAGACCCATGAGGTCCGGCGAATCATCGAACGACGTCACGCCTCGTTCGTAGAGGAGCATTACGTGCTCGGCAAGCTGTTCTCTGGAATCCGCGTTTCCAGCAACCTTGTACGGAACCTCTCGCTCGATATCCAAGATCGCGCGCTCGTACTTCTTGCGAAGGAGTTCAAAAACGCCATCGTACGGCTCATTAGAGACGATGTACGGTTGCCACGCGGCATCCCATAAGTTGATTTGCACAGGATCGATAGGAAAGATCGCATCCACGTTTGATTTGGCCCATGAGTCGTCGAGAGCGCAAAGCAACGGGAACCGCAGGCCATATACAGAGCGAATGGCCGTTGATGGATCGCTTTCGAGGTGTTCGTTGAGCACGACACGAACCTCGGGCATTTCATCGAACGAAGCACACTTCTTCTCGCCCTTTTCGTCAACGTTGCGGCGAACCCAAAGTGAGTACTTGATGACCGAATGCATCGCGGTTCCACGGATCGTATTCAATGATCGCGTCATCGGGTCTAGGTTCCCTTCGGTGTGGGGGCCTTCGCTTTTTGGAGTCGGATCAGGATCGTTCGTCAACGGGAGCAGCGCGGACCAAACTCTCTCGCGCAGTTCAAGCGGAATCTGCGATTCCTGTTGCTCCAATCCAAATCCAATAAACGAAGCCACTGATTGACGAAGTGATCGTCCCGCCCGTTCTTCATCGTCACCGTTCTTAGCGTCATCGGCTGTTTGGGCCACCAGTATGCAGCATAGCCGAATCACAGGTGTCCACCATTCAGATTGCCACTTTCCCTTGATGGCATCACGGAATCCGCTAAGTACGGCGCAGACGTAGATATCGTCTAGCCCGCTGAGCTCTTCGGCTGCTAACGCAAACCGCTTAGGTTCGTCGGTGACGAATCTCTGAAGCGTATCAGCGAGGCCCTGTCGCGACGGGCCAAGGTAATCGTCCGAGCCCGCCGTCCATGTTTGCAGATATTTGACGATATCGCCCACTGTCATCGACTGGATTTGAGCAGCCTCCAATGGGCTCTGCCATCCAAACGAGAACGCCGAAGTCGGTCGGAATAGCTGTGGTTCTCCGAACTGCGCAACTAAGCAGTCGTATCTTTCACGCCAACTCACAGGGATCGAATCTCGAATCGGGTGAAGGTGGTGACCGATCACGCCGGCTATGCGATGTACTTTTCGCGGGCCGCGATTCCGCATTTGCGACCGGGGGGCGTCTGTCCGTCGCCGCGGGCCTTGGGACATTTGGGGCTGTACGCCTATCGGAGGGCATTCCTGAAACGTTACGGCGAATTGCCTGAAAGCACCCTGGAAGAAGCGGAGTGCCTGGAACAACTTCGCTTTCTGCAGGCCGGGGCAAAGATCAAAGTTGTTATACCGGAGAATTACGATGTCGACGTCCGAGGTATCGACACTGAAGACGACTACCGAGCCTTCGTCGCACGCCGGAATGCCGGGCGCAAATGAGACGCCCGCGAGCATGTTCCGGTGTTTCCATCAGATGATGGAGCAGGAACGGTCGGCGTTGCAGGCGAGTTGCGAACGGCTGATTCCGCAGCAGGGATCGGTCGAGCACGCCTGCCGCATCCTTGCGGGTTGCGGCAACGGCGGTTCCCGGCGCGTGGTCGTCAGCGGTGTGGGCAAGGCGGGACTGATCGCGCGCAAAGTTGCTGCCACGTTGTGTTCGACGGGGACGGCGGCGACCTACATTCACCCGGTCGAAGGCTTGCACGGCGACGTGGGATTTGTGCGACGTGACGACGCCGCTCTCCTGTTTTCGTACTCGGGCGAGACGATTGAAGTGATTCGGCTTGCCCTGCAACTCGATGAACTGGGATGCGAGATGATTGCGGTCACGCGCAGCCAGCAAAGCAGCCTGGCGGGCATCACCGCGGTGAGTGTCACAACAGGTGATGTTGAGGAAGCGTGCTATCTTGGCTTGGCTCCATCATCTTCGACGACAGTCATGCTGGCAATTGGGGACGCGTTGGCGCTCACGGTGGCGCGACACAACGGTTTTCGCGAAGAGGATTTCGCGCGCAATCATCCGGCCGGTTCATTGGGCCTGAAGTTCCGCCGTGTCGAATCGGCGATGCGAACCGAGGACCGGATGGTTCTTGTGTCGCAATCCATGCCGGTGCGTGAAGTCGTCGAGATGGTCAGCAAAGCAAAGACCGGGGCAGCCGTTCTCGCGAACGAAGACGGAACGCTGTGTGGAATTTTCACAGATGGAGACCTTCGGCGCGCGTTGCTGCAGGGAGGCAGTGTTCTGGAACGGGACGTGTTGCAGTTTTCGAGCCATCCCTGCCATTCGATATCCTCGGACGCGACGTTGGCCGAGGCGATGAACCTCTTCGCGCAGACGAAAACGGAAGATCTCCCGGTTGTCGACAGAAGCAGCGGCTGTGTTGTCGGGTTGCTGTGCCTGAAAGACGTCTCGATGTTTTGAACCGAATGGGGACTCGAATTGTCTCCTGAAAATAACATTTTCAGATTGTTTTGAGCCACAGATGCCGCTAGCCACCGAACTCGAAATTCAGGAGTCGTACCAGGACCGCGCCGTCGCGGAGCGGTATGTTGCGAAGCGCTTTGCGAACGAGTTGATGGGGATGCTGCATGAGCGGCAGGTGGCAGCGGTGGATCGGGTGATGCGGGCGGAGGGGCCGGGGCGGACGTTGGAGGTGGCTCCCGGGCCGGGGCGGTGGACGCGGGATGTGAA
>JADFIX010000061.1:4560-10205 GCA_022566435.1 Planctomycetota bacterium | reverse complement strand
AAACGAACTTGAAAGGCTGCCTCGAAGAAGTGGCGTAATCCTATGGAACCGTTCGCAATTTCAACTAAGAATGGCATTGACCCGACCGCGTCTGTCGGCGTGCATCGACGAGTTTCGGATCGAACAGCAGCAACGCGGCAACCAGAAGCGGCACACGAACGCCTATGTCAACCGCTTTCAGGTTTTCGTCGACTTGGCCAAGGACAAGTCCGTTTCACGCCTGACGAAGTCGGACTTCGTCAAGTTCGTGGACCAGGTTTTGGCCGAGAACAACGGAGCTTCGACCAAGACGATTCACGATCACCTTCGTTCCGTGGGTGCCGTACTCAAATCGGCGCGCACGCGAATGCCCGATGGCGTGTTTCCAGATGGTCTCGATAACTGGCTGACCGTCCTCGATCGGGCCAGGATCGCAAAGCCATACAAATCACCGCGACACAATCGCGAACCGATGCCGCCCGCGGTGTTTCGGAACCTGCTCGCACAGGCCAATCAGTGGGCGAAAGTCGACTGGGAAGAGTACGCGAAGTCGCTGCCGGTTCCGATGCGTGGGGACAAACGCCGAATAGCGCTTGCGCATACCTCCAACCGCGAGGTCGCCCGGGTTCGGCAACGAACGGGTGTAATCACGCACAGCATGCTTTGTCTTGCCGCGAATGTCGGCGCCCAGCCGACTGACTTCGCCCGGCTGCTGTGGGAAGAGTTGGAGCTTGACGGCGAGCTGCCGCTGTATCGCGAAGATCGAACCAAACCGGCGCACTTGCTCGGTAGCGACGTCCCACGTTGTTGCCCGCTGTTGGCTGCCCGTTCGATTGCTCGTATTGCGCTCAGAAGACCATCAACGGGGCGGCCGGATTGGCAACGAGAACACGTATGCCTACCTCCTCCTGGAACTTCTGGACGATCTGATCGCGTTCCGCAATCGGAACGTCGCCGAATAACATCGCAGCACCCACGTCTCGAAACAAGCGGCGCAACATCCGGATGTTCCCGACGAAAGAGGTCCAGATCACCGCTTTCTCGTTGTTGCTGAGTATTTGGCTAACCAGTTCCTGGATGGTGGCAACCTTAGCCGGCGTCTTCACGTAGGACGAGTCGATCAATGAGGGATTGCTGCTTATCTGAATGAGTCGTAGCAGGCGTTTCAGGATGTTACGGGCATCATCTTCGACCGCTTTTCCATCCATCTGCACGATCCAAAGACGTAGCTTTTCTCGCAGCTCGTCATATCGCTGCCGCTGGTCCGGCTCCAAATCGACTGTAATCGTTTCGTATCGCTTTTCTGGTAGCTCAAGGACATCATCTTTCAGACGCCGAATAGAGAATGGCTGAAGGCAATCTCGAAGAAGTGCCAAGCCACGATCATTTATCACACTCTCCTTGTGAGGCTTCTTAGAAATCCCGAACTTTTCGAAGAAATCCTTGAGGCTACTACCCAAGGCTTCGCCACCGTCCAGGAAGTAGACCTGCGCCCAAACATCCTCCGGGGTGTTCGCCACGGGTGTCCCCGTCAGGATATACCGTCGCTTCGCGAGGGTTCGTAGCTCATGTACGGCAATGTCGCCTTGCTCGCCGGATTCTTAATCCGCTGTGACTCGTCGAGTATGACGGCCATCGGACGAGTGTGCAGTAAATCAAAGACACGCTCTTTCTCGGAAATCAACATCTCGTATAGGGAGACAGGCAGAGGCATCGGCCCATCGCCTAGAATGTTTTGCGGCCCTAGAAATACTGACGACGCTTGAACCACACAACGTCGTGTTCCGGCTTGATTTGAGTAGGGCAGCCGAACGCGTTGGCTTTTCTTTCCAGCAAATAGCGGACTTCAAGGACGCGCTACCGTACTTTCTTCGCGCCGCCGAGGTCGCAGAGGCACTCATCGCGGCCGATCCGAACGACCGAGACGCACGGTACGCGCACATCGTCGCCATCCTGCGCATCGGCGAGTCCCAACTCGGCTTGGCCCGCTTGAAGGCGGCGGACGCGACATTTCGGCGGCATCTCGAATTGTGCCGACGATATGCCGAAAAAGACGCGGACGACGCTGCCGGGCAGCGTTTGCTGGGGGTCGCGTTCTACAAGATGGCCGAAGTCGAAACGGCCCGAGCGAAGACCGAATCTTTGACGGATGAGCAGCGGGCGGACCACTGGCGCGAAGCCATGGCGTGGCTTCGAAATTGTCGAGACGTTTTCATCGACATGCGGGCCCGAAAAATGCTGCCCGCCGCCGATGTCGGCGTGCCGGATGAGATCGCCGAGGAGATCGCGACGTGTGACGCTGAACTCGAAGGTCTCGTGCACGACGACCAATAGGCACCGACTCGTGCCGCCTGCTCTGACGTACGGCGTTCACGTGGCGGAGCACATCGCGCCGTTGTTCGCTGGGTTTTCGCGTTCCGCGCGTTCACTGCCCTCCTGCTCGAAACACCTTTCGATCAGGGCGTCCAGCTTTGCCGTGCCGACGCAAATACAGGTGTCGGCCGCACCGTAATACATCTTCACTTCTTGCGTTCTCTCTTCGAGAATCGCGCCGCACGAGAAAACCACGTTCGGAATGTCGCCGACCCGTTCGTAGTATTCCCGCGGCGTGAGGATGGGGATCGCCGCCCGCCCGTGCACTTTCGCCGGTTCTTCCAGATCGAGCATCGCCACACCCAATCGATAGATCGGTCCCGCCGCGGTCTCTTTGACACCGTGATAGATTTCGAGCCACCCATGCTCGGTTTCGATCGGCGGCGCGGACGCACCGATTCGGGAGCAGTCCCAATGATCGGGTCGTGTCGTCATGGCGACTTCCGACCCACCCCAGTTGATTAGATCGTCTGAGTACGAGACCCAAATGTGCCCCGTCGACCCGACGCTGGGTCGGTCGAATCGGACATATCGTCCTCCGATTTTTCGGGGGAATAACGCCCCGTCCTTGTTGACCGGTTCTGAGATTAGTGCGATCCGTTCGAAATCTTGAAAGTCATCCGTTTTCGCCAACGCCAGCCGCGGTCCGTAGTGACTATAGGCCGTATACATGACGTAGAACGTGCCATCCATCGGCGTGATTCGCGGATCCTCGATTCCGCACTCCTCATACTTGCCGAAAACACCCTTTTCCGCCGGCGTCATGACCGGCTCCGGTTCCACCACAAAGTGGTAGCCGTCCTCGCTTCGAGCCAGGGCGAAGATCGAACGACCACACTGGTCTTCCACCCGCACGAGTAGCAAGTATTGCCCGTTGAACTTGACGGCCCCCGCGTTGAACACCGTGTTGCAACCGAAGGGAATGTCCTGCAAGGACACGATAGGATTGCCTTCCCATCGATGGATCACGTCGCGCCCGACAAATCCTGATTTCCTGGCAAGACTCTGTGCGCCTGAAATTACCGTCATGTCACCACTCCTTCTTTATCATCGTGCCGGCAAAACGGGGCGTCGCCATCCGATCCTCGCGAGACGGATGCGCGAGCAACCGATGTACGGCGCGCGAAACGCCAGGCCGGTGATCCAGTGATTCTTCGACTGATCGAACTCGGATCTTCACGAGGGCTTCGCCGCGTCGGTTGGGTCCGATATTGCCGACGTATTGTTCGTGCCGTGACGGCAGATGGAGACCGACTTCTCAATCCGAACGGGCGGCCAAGTGTGCGTCGCCTGGCGCCTCGAGAATTCCGGCGACCACGAGTTTTCGTAGGTCGCGTGCCAGTTGTTCGGAAAACCGCCCCGCGCCAAGACGGCTGAGATGCGTGACATCGTAGAACATGGCATCCGGATCGGCGTCGCCGAGGCTTGTGTGGCTGTATTGCAAGACGGGAATATGGAGCCTGCGTCCGACGTCGCGTATTTTTTCTCGGAATCGTTGGTATACATAGAGTTGCGGCGTTTCGGCGATCGCCTCCCAGAAGGCCGGGTGAACCGGTGAGTCGAGCAATACCAACTGCACGCTTTCGTCGATCAGGCTCTCGATATCCGACACGAATCGCTTCCAGCGGATCGCGTCGATTTGCGCTTCGCCGAACCAGCCGCGTTGAACGTCGCTCATTTGGGCTCGAACCGCATCGTGCGAAAAACGGTTCGCGTCCCCGCCGGATTTGCCCACGAATCCGAATTCCGGCATGACGGTGTCCTCATGAATGTGCCGACCCCGTACGAGCTGTCGGACCAATCCCCGCTCGGGAAGAAACGTGGCCAAAAATGCCCGGGAGGGGGGAAGCAATCGGAATCGTTCGACGACGCTCAGCGACCATACGGTCTCATCATGAATGTAGTGTTCCGTAATTGCCCCATCGTTGACACTAAATACCGAAACGCTGACGACCATAATGGGGTGGGGCGAAAAACGATCGGAAAACTCCCGATACGCCGCCAAGACGGCGGATACCTCGCAGAGCGGCATTCCGATGTTGACCACCGCCGAGGCGGGCCATCCAAGTGATTCCGCCAACACGTCGGGGCGAACGTGAAGCTCGGCGCGTGAGTCGCCGGCAATGATCATCCGGGGGCGGTATGGCTCGGTGAGCGCCAAAACTTTGCGACGCAACGGTTGGTCGGCGATTGGATCGGGCGCCAGCAGGAGCGAGAAAGCGGCATGTGCGATCAAGACAAACGCCACGGCGTAGGTGCCTCCGATAGGCCAGAGGAAACGTGACGAACGCCGCGGCGGCGGGGCTGCGTTTTCATGCTGCCCCACGACGATTTCGACGTCGTCTGGTCGCTCGGGCCGTTCCGCTGGGGCGACAAGCTCGTACCCGGCACTAGAACTGGAAGTAGATAAAGGGCTCCTCAACTCGCTCTCCAAAGAAGACCGTCAGCGCTAAGAATAGGGCGGCATAGACCAGACCTCGCATCGGCGCGGGCAGGCGCAGCACCACGTTCAAATCGTCTCGATGGTATTGCGCGAACTGCATGACAATGATCGGGAGGGCGCAGATCGCAAGTGTGGTGATCCCCGTATCGCGAATGCTCCACGGCGACAGGAGCGCCGAAAGTATGGACCAAGTTTGGTCCAGCGACTCCGCTCGAAATATCGGCCAACCCAGGCACCACAGATGGAAAAACAAGAGAACGCCCACCCAATGGGCGGTGCGGCGTCGATTTTCACTCCAGCCATTCGACAATCGGGCCCATCCCGGCGCGACCAGCCGGTACACCACTAGAAGCGTTCCATGATAGAAGCCGAAGGCGACGAACGTCCAGGCGGCACCGTGCCAGAGACCGCCGAGTAGCATGGTGAGCATTAAGTTGATCAGGGTGCGCCGTTTGCCCTTCCGACTCCCGCCGAGCGGCACGTATAGATAATCGCGTAACCAGGTCGACAAGCTGATATGCCAGCGTTGCCAAAACTCGCCGGGGCTCGCCGAGAGGTAGGGCAGATTGAAGTTCAATCCGATCTCGAAGCCCAGAATCTTTGCGCATCCCCGCGCGATGTCCGTGTAGCCCGAGAAATCGCAGTAGATTTGCAGCGAAAACGCATAGAGGCCGACCACCACCGCGCCGCCTTGCATCGCGATGTCGCCATCGAATAACCGGTCCGCCACGACGGCCACGTTGTCGGCGATGATGACTTTTTTGAATAGACCCCATAATACGAGATAGCATCCCTCGTACATCTGCGCCCAATTCAGATCGCGCCGCCGAGCCACCTGCGGAAGAAAATC
>JADFIX010000061.1:4065-4550 GCA_022566435.1 Planctomycetota bacterium | reverse complement strand
GCCACAAACAGTGCGAATTCGATCAAATTGTGGTGTGCCCGCAGTTTTCCTCGATACACGTCGATCGTGTAGCTCAGCGTTTGAAACGTATAAAACGATATCCCGATCGGTAGAATAATGTGCAATAGACGGGGTTGCAGCGGAAGTCCGATAGAATCTAAGAGTGCCGCACAACTCGCGGCGAAAAAATCGTAATACTTGAAGAAACCAAGGATCCCCAGGTTTGCACCGATCGAAAGGAGCAGGACGCCGCGCCGGGTCTTGGCCGTCCGCGCGAACGGTGCGGGTTTTCCGCCATTTCCGCCGCCGTCGATTTCGACGCGGCGATCCAACGCCAGGCCGCACACGAAATCGATCAGCGTGGACGCGATGATGAGCCCGAGGAAACGCCAGTCCCACCAGCCGTAAAAAAAGTAGCTGGCGATCAGCAACAAGCCGTTTTGCCACGCAAGCCGCCATCGACAGGCGAAGTACACCGCCACGGC
>JADFIX010000061.1:0-4055 GCA_022566435.1 Planctomycetota bacterium | reverse complement strand
GCTGAAAAAGGCGGCAAACGTGAAGCTGTTGAAGAGCATGCCTTGATCCGTCCGATTATCGGCGCGCATCGGTTACCACGACGCACGTGCCAACGTTAGGACATATCGGACGCTTCGCTCGGCCTGTTGAGATTCGATTTCGTCGGCCGGCCTTCAGGAAAACGACGCCGGATCCGGTCGTATCTCGCACGACGATCGGGTAGGAGGCGGGGTTACCCCCGCCGTCCTCCCACACCACCGTGCGAACGGTTCCGTACACGGCGGTTCAGTTTGAGCGTGCCAATTGTAGTCGTTTCTGAATGAGGCTGACGAGGCCTAGTTGGCTTAGGTAGCGAGTCGGGACCGCCCGGTTCATGTGGCTGGCGCCAGCATTCCACCAGGGACCTCGGCCGTTTGTCGCGGAGGTCCACGCCTGTTCGTGGCTCAAACCTCGCCGGTTTAGTTCTTTCGCACGGGTCCAGTTTCGCTTCCACTGCCGCCATAAAATGACACGCAGTTTTCGACGAATCCACTGGTCCAATTGCTCAAAGACGTTCCGTACCTCTGATTTCCGGTAATACGACACCCAGCCGATGAGCACAGGGCGAAGATCGCCAATCACGCGACGCAAACTGCGACCGCGACCACGGCGAAACATCTCCCGCAGACGACCCTTGAATCATTTCACCGATTCGGGAGCCACCTTGAACTTGGGCTGGAAGTGCGGGGTAAACGTATAGCCCAGAAACTTGCGTTTCCATGGCCGATCCACGGCACTCTTGGCTCGATTGACCGTCAAACGCAAACGCTTCTTGAGGAAACGTTCAGTCGAGTCAAGCACCCGTTCTCCGGCACGGCGACTGCGAACATAAATGTTACAGTCGTCGGCATAGCGGACGAAGCGATGACCTCGACGCTCCAGCTCCTTGTCCAGCTCATCGAGCAGGACGTTCGAAAGAAGCGGTGAAAGCGGTCCGCCTTGCGGCGTCCCCTCACTTCGCGGCGACACGATGCCGCCTGCCATCATCCCCGCCTGCAAGTAGCGGCGGATCAGACGGAGAATGCGTTTGTCCTCGATTCGCCGAGCCAGACGGCTCATCAGCACGTCGTGGCTCACACGGTCGAAGAACTTCTCCAGGTCCATGTCGACCACCCAGCGGTGGCCAGCGGTGATGTGTTCCTTGGCTCGATCCAGTGCCTGGTGGGCACTTCGTCCAGGACGAAAGCCGAAGCTGTGGTCCGAGAACGTCGGATCGAACATCGGTTGCAACACTTGCAGCAGGGCCTGTTGAATCAGTCGGTCGAGAGTGGTCGGAATGCCCAGCATCCGTAGGCCCTGGCCGCCGCGCTTGGGTATCTCCACCTTTCGCACGGCGTTGGGAACATACGTCCCGCTGAACAACGCTTCTCGGATTGCTTCCCATCGCTTGCGAATTAAGGATGCCAGCTCTTCGACGGTTATCCCGTCGACGCCCGGTGCTCCTTTGTTGCCGACCACGCGATGATAAGCGGCCAACATATTCCCTCGGCTTAGCACCTCCTCCATCGTGACCACGATCGGTTGCCCGGTGGGACCATTGCATGCCGAGTCCGCAAGACGCGCGTGCCGGTTGCCCTCAGCGGTTCCGCCGCCTACTCTCCCCGGTCGCTCAGGCATTTCAGCCTTTGGTTCTACGTTTCGTTCGGACATCGAATACTCTGCACCAGACGGTTCAAACTGTTCGGCCCTTCGGCATGGCGGTACGGCCTTGCGATCCCCGGCTGTTTCTGCCCTTTCGGGTCAGTGTCTCGATCGAGCGGGCCGCCAGCCCATGACTACTATGGCCTCGGCTGACTTCTACCGCCCCATCGTTACGCCTTGCGACGTGACTAGCCCGTGGGCAGGGCGGCAGATCTCTCAGGGTAAGACGCGTGACTTTCCTCCCACCTACCCGCCGCATATACGCCGACTCGGTCCGGATGACATTGGGCTTCAAGTCTATTGGCCCTCTCGCCCACCAAGACGACGCCTCGTATACGGTTCGTGTTCCTCGGGCCAGGAGTTTGCCTGCGTTCACGCTCCCGCCTTGGTCGCGCTCACCCTTCAGATTCCGCCTCACGACGGACACCCTTGCGGTTCGGCTAGGAGTTCCTGCCATCAAGGCCTCCACCGGGACTTTCACCCGGCAAGTCACTTCCTGGGTCGCTTTCGCTAACCAGTTATCCAGCGTCAGGTCATGACGCTGCGCGTCATGCCTGACGCACCAACTAAAATGGTGCGTCCGGGACGCACCCTACGCATCTTCGTCGCTACGTCGCTACGTCGCTCCGTCGCTTCCCCCCTCAACTACTCGCCGAGCGGTACCAGCGGAGCGCGAAACGAAAGACGACGACGCACATACCCAAGAACACCACGGCGGAACCGAGCACATAAAACACCATGAATGGCTCGAACGTGCGCACGACCACGTTCGCCGGTAGGTTGGACACCATGAGCACCGGCATGATGAACACCAATGTGAAATACAGCGTGCCGCCGGCGAAGCGTTTGTAGATCTCCGCCGGATAGCGCGCCAAACTCACCGTATAGAACCAGAGATGATTGATCCCCGTCTGCCGTATGAGCCACACGCTGGTAATCGCGAACATGAAGAGCAACGCGTAGAGAATCACCACCCCGCCGCCGATCAGCAGGAAAAACAAACCGACCTGCCAAACCGTCACCGGCGTACCCAACTGGGCCAGCGAATAGCCGCACACGGCCAGCGAAACCGGCACGTTGGCCAGCGGGGAAAAGTCGATCCGCTCGAAGCTAAGCAGAAACTGGGCGCTCGCCGGACGCACCAGCACGAAATCCAAATCGCCGGAGCGAACCAACTCGCTCACCCGCCAGCAGTTGCCGAAGAAAAACGCCTCGAATATCGAGGTCACCAGCATGTGCGTACCCATGAGAAAGATGTACTGGTATTCCGTCCAACCGCGCACGTCCGGCGTCTTGGAAAAAATCACCTTGATGAAGATCAGGAGCATGACCACCCAAACCACTTCGCTTGCGACGTTGATAATGAAGTGCCCGCGGAAGCTCATCTCGCGGATGAGGCTGTTTTTCCAAAAGCGAAGCAGAATGCGACCGTAATGGGCGTGCACGCGATCAGCCGGGTAGGTCGGGCTCGGCCTGGCTCGGCACGACGCCGTCCTTGCGACTTGGTCCGCCATTTGGGTATAATTAGCCCATGCAGGAACTTCGCGTATACATCGAAACCTCAGTCTGGTCGCATGTGTTCCACGACGAGACTCCGGACTTTCAACGTGCCACGGTGGAGTTCTTGAAGCAGGCGAAGGAACGAGTCGTTGTGCCGTACGTCAGCACCCTCGTCCTTGATGAAGTAGCCCGCGCGGATCCAAGACGGCGTGAGCAAATCCTGAAGGAAATCGCGGGCGTTCGGCCGATCCTGCTTCGCCGCTCGCAGCAAGCCGACGATCTGGCCGGGCGATATGTGCAGGCCGGTGTGCTTCCGCCGTCCGATGAATTGGACGCCTTACACGTAGCCATTGCCACCGTGTGCTAGATGGACGTCCTGGCGAGTTGGAACCAGCGACACCTTGCCAATATCCGGCGCCGGGACCTGTTCAACAGTGTCAATCGCGTGGCGGGCTATCGGAAGATGCTGGAAATCGCGAACCCTCTGGAGGTGATGTATGAGTGAGACCGAGGCCGTCAAGGAAGTACGTCGGTGGCGCCGGGAGGTCTACGAACAGACCCGCGGGCTGACGGCACCCCAACGCCGGGCACGTGAAGACGAACTACTCCGCGCCGCTGCCGAGGCCGTCGGCGGCGTCGGCCAGGCCGTCCTCATGGAGCCCGCCGGTCAGCAGGATCATGGCGCCCAGGGCCAGGAACGCGGCGATCATGGAGGGCAGGCCAAGCCAGTCGGCGGCGCCGTAAACCACCCCGCCGGCGAGTCCGATTCCGGCCCCGACCAATGGAAAGGCGCGGGTCGTCCGCGCCAGCTCCTCCCCGGCCGCGGTGTCCTCGCGCTTGAGCGGCAGGCGCGTCAGGAACCGGGCGGCGCCGGTGAGGTCGCTCAGCCATTCAG
>JADFIX010000939.1 GCA_022566435.1 Planctomycetota bacterium | reverse complement strand
CCACCGAACCGTCTGTCTTATCCGCAGCAACCACCTCGTTCGTGCGACCGCTTTTTTCGAGCGACCGTGGGCGACCGGCTTCGATCCACGCGGCGGTGAGAAGTTCGGCTGCCAGCAACACCGCCGATTCGATCCGTGTTTCGAGGATCGACCCGGCACGTTGCGCCAACCGATCGTAATACCTGTCCGACAGTGCCAAGAAGTCGTCGGACGTCCGAATTTCAAGTTGCCGCAAGAGGTCTCGATCGATGTCCAACAAAGTCGAAAGCGCCTCATGCGTGGCGTCCAGAGTTTGCCAAATCGCCGTCGCGGGATCCGATCGCTCGCGAACCCTCTTCGGCCAAACGCGCACTTCGTAGGCAAGCCGTTGCGAAGTACGTCGCACGAGTTCGATCTGGCAGCGATGTCGGGCGGTGCGATGAGCGTTGATGGGGTGTGATTCACGTTTCTTTTCCCAGACGCGATTCAAGGTCCGCCGACTGAACGTATCGATCGTTGTGCTGAACGGCATACCTACATCAATTGCAAAGTGAAGTACCGAAGCGGCATCACGTACGATCGCTTCGCCGTCCCCTGTTCCAAAACTCTTGACCAACTGACGGTAGGCGTCTTCCAGCGCCCAAGGCAGACGTCCGCCGTCTTTGATCCCTTGTTCTTCGAATAGTTTCCGTGCTTTCGATTCTATCTGTGGGAAGTGTAACGATGTGTCCGCGGTCGTCCCTGTCGGGTCGCCGGCCACATCAAGCGCGATGAAATGGCTGTCGCTCTTTCGAACCTTTCGTTCGCCCGCAGTGACCGCGTCGGCGTGGGCGGCCGCCAGGAACGCATCGGTGCGGGAAACGAAGAACGGTTGTATGTCAGAGGGAAGCGCCTGGACGACGGCTATCGCTGTGAGGTCGAGCGAATTCGAGGGAGAGCGGCATGGGGAGATCGCAGGGAGAATCGTGGCCACGCCACCGACGAAAAAAAGAACCGACGACGCAATCATTTGCCGTCTCTCCTTGAAACCGTGCAGGATCGCGATCGGCGACGCGAACTGCGAGTCGGTTCGCGCGCTTCGTGTGCCGACACGTCCGAGAGTCGTGCCCCCGTCCGGTTCAGTCGAGCGACGCCTGCATTTCGCCCGGTGCCAGCCGATCGAGAATAAGGCGGAGAAGGTAGTCTTCCATCGCCGGATCTCTTCCGACATCCAACCATCGCTCGCGTGTCGCACGGTCGATGCCGGTTGCCGACGGCAAGTTCGCACCGAAATACTGATAAGCCGCGCCGGTCGTGTTAAATTGACGGTCCGGTGCGCTGAGCCGTTCTTTGTGCACGACAACGGCGAGCACTGGGTCGTCCTCGTTCTCGTGATCGGACACGCGTATCTCCACCCACCGTCGAATGGGATTGAGCACCGCCTCCCAATAGTCATGGCGCGTGTCCACATCGTGCCGCCAAAATTCAAAGAAATGTTGAGAGGTTTGCGGAAGCGTCGTGACGAGTTGCTCTCGTTGGTCGACCCGGTCAAGACGGTAGTTACATTGACGAAGCGTGTCCTGGATCGCCTGCCACACGCCCTCCTGGTCGCCGGGAGTTCGTAGACCGCTCAGGATTCTGGTCGATATGTAGGCCGACCGTTGTGGCCCGAGACAAGCCGACGAGAGCAAGCACAACAGGCTGCAAGCGAGAACCTGCGAGACATGCGTTATCATGGCCTCAATATAAACCCTTGCGGGAGACGGTCAAGCGTGGCATGATAACTCGGTTCTGTTGCAATGAGTTTTCGACCTGCATCATAGGTCGCGCGATTGCACAAACCATTCGCTTCCCTAAGCCGACATCTCCCTCGATTGCGAAATCGTATTTTCTTGTGCGGGTGCACCGGAAACGTACGTTGTGACGGGCTTGCGGAGCGGGTTTCGATAAACAAATCGCCCTTTCATCGTCCAACGCTTGGCCGGCCGGTCCGGCGCGACGGAACCCATTCCACGAAGAGGCTGATGATCGCCAAGGAATTGTCAGTTTGGGGCGCCACGCCGCACAGATCGTCACGCCGG
>JADFIX010000938.1 GCA_022566435.1 Planctomycetota bacterium | reverse complement strand
AGTGAATTGACCGGCTTTTTTCGACCGCTTTTCATCTCCGAAAAGCTGTAAAGAGAATTGCCGATCGCTTCCACGGTATGGCGCGCGAGGTAATACGCACTGGTTCCCGCAACATCTTCGAGCGTCAGGTAGCTGACCATATCGCTGAGCGTAAACCCGTCGTGTGACGTGACGAAGTTAATGCTGCAGTAAGGTCGGCGGCCGTTGGATTCGTAAAGATCGCTCGACCCCGCCAGCCGTGTTGCGAAGTCTCCGAGCGTGCCGGTGTCACCGCGCCAGAATTTGCGCACGTCGTCACGGAAGCGGCCGTTCCATTCGGCCCACCGGAGGTCACCAAATGAACCAACTTGGTAGGCGCCCGCCGCATCCCATGCCTCGGCGATGATTTTTGTGTCGGCCAACATCGGGTCCTCGGCGATCATCTCGACAAGCGGCGGATTCGGGAGCAAGTCGCCGTTCTGATCGCGGCTGAGGATCGATGCCAAATCGAACCGAAAACCGTCAATGTGATAGTTGTGGACCCAATGCCGAAGGCAATTGAAAATCATCTCGCGAACGATTGGATGATTGCCATTGATCGTGTTTCCACACCCGGAGTAGTTTTTGTAGCGACTGCCACCGTTGTCCAGCATGTAATAGACGCTGTTTTCGAGTCCCTTCAGACTGAGCACCGGTCCCACCTCGTTCCCTTCACAGGTGTGATTGAAGACCACGTCCAAGATCACTTCGATTTCAGCTTGATGGAACGCCTTGACCATCTGTTTGAACTCGTCGACCTGGCCGCCGGGTAACCCGTTCACCGCGTATCCGCGATGCGGCGCAAAGAAGGCCATTGGATCGTAGCCCCAATAATTGGGCTGTTGTAAGACTCTGCCGTGAATGTCGCGAATGGGGAATTCGTGAACGGGCATTAGTTCGACGGCGGTCACGCCGAGCGACTGCAAATACGGGATCTTTTCGATCAGTCCCAAGTAGGTGCCCGGATGCTCGACGCCACTTGTCGGACTCATCGTGAAACCGCGCACGTGTAACTCGTAGATAATCGTCTCGGACAGCGGGCGGCGCAGATGACGATCTCCCTCCCAATCAAAATAGTCATCTACAACGACGCATTTGGGAGGCCGGATCACACCATCGTCATCGGGCAAGAAGTCGCCAACCAGCGCCCTTGCGTAAGGATCGATCAACCGCGCGGCGCCATCGAACCACAGACCCCGCTGAGGATCGTGCGGGCCGTCGGCTTGGAAATGGTACAGTTGCCCCGCACCGATTCCAGGCACAAAGATGCTCCACACGTCGCCCCAACGATCGGTCTCGGGCGCGAAGTCGATGACTTCGCCGGGCTCACGGTCGGATACCTGGTCGTAAAGGAAAAGCCGCATTGCCGTCGCCGTGCGGCTAAACACTACGAATTGCACGCCGCCGTCGTGCAAAATGGCGCCGTACGGCAAATGGTGTGTAAACTGCAGTGCGGGGTGCGTATGGGTTTGCATCAGTATGTACGAGGCCTCGTTGGTCCACCGGCGAGTCATCCCTTTGACTCAACCATAACACCAAGTATTGTCCGAGGATCTCGTCGATGGTCTCCGCAACAAGATTTCGACCGGTTCATAGCCGGCTTACGCGGCATGGTAAACCAACTCGGGAAATGGAAAGTAGTCCGCGCAGCCAAGATAAATCAATTGTCCCGGTCATGCCATTAGGGAGCCGCGCCAACCTACGTTCGTTGACACTCAACCTCTAGCGGCCTACCTTAAATCGAATCATGTCTGACCCACCTGTTGCTCTTGTCACTGGTGCTTCGCGAGGAATCGGCCGAGCGGTCGCTTTGCGGTTAGCTCGGGACGGCCATTGCGTCGCAGTGAACTTCTTAAAGCGAGCGGACGCCGCGAACGCCGTCGTCGAGCAAATCGAGAAACTCGGTCGCCGAGCCATCGCCCTGCAAGGCAACGTCGGGGAAGCTGACGACCGGGCCCGTCTGATCGATGAGACGATCGAACGTCTCGGGCGAATCGATGTTTTGGTGAACAACGCTGGAAT
>JADFIX010000937.1 GCA_022566435.1 Planctomycetota bacterium | reverse complement strand
CAAGTATGCCAAATCGTCTCCCAGAATCAAGTGACCTGGACCCAGTAATCTGGAATCAGTTTGACGAATGCATGGGGGGTGTTTTCTGTTGAAGCGCTGTCATCAAACGTTTCTTTCTCGCCCATTGAGGCGTAACCCATGCGGCACCCGGAAAGTGTTCGGCTATTTGGGCGTACAAGAACTCATCTCGTCAATCAAGACTATCACCAAGGCGTGGGCGCCGTTTGGAATAGGACACCGCATCTACACTGAAATGAGACGCCCTCTAGCTCGGTGGCGTTAGGCGCTGCAGGTCGAGCACCCAATCGGGAGTCTCTTCCACGTAGGCATTGACGTACTTTCGACGACTGAAGTAATACAGCGCATTCAGACCTTGAAAGACGCCGCTAAGCACAATGATCGATCCGTAGACCGCGACGACCAGCATCCTGTAGAGCTCGTCGAACTCACCCGTGGAATCAAAGACGGCGCCGAGTTCTGGCTTGGCTTTCAGTTCAGCCGCCAACGGACCCTCACTGGTCAGACCAGCGATCAGCATCCAGATGCAATAACAGACAATCAATGCCAAGAAGGCGACCTGGTTCCAGCCAAGAAAGGCAGGCGCTTGTCGATCGAATTGTAGAAGCCGCTTACGTCCTCGAAACTCGTTGTACGCGACGATTGACAATCCGACCGTCATGAGGAAGCCGGGCAGGCTGAACACTGCGAACGGAGCCGAGCAGACGGCAAAGATGCCGGTCACCCACCCATTGAACCCAGCAACGGACGCCGCTTTGCGGATCTTTCTCGCACGCTCGTGTGCGGCCGCCACCTCGTGCTGGTGCGATTGACTTAAGGGCCCGGTTGGTTCGGAAGTGAGGGTTGCAATGGCCATTTTGCGCGACTCGGTTGCGAGAGGTAGCGGACCCAAACGGCAATTGCTGCAAGAACAAACCCCAAGCGGAGGCAGCAATTCAACGACCCATGCGAGAGAACGTCGTACAAGTATACGTTGCGCAGGTGACTCCGGTCGTCTTCGTCTCGGGATCCGAGTCCCCGAACACTTGTTCTCGCGCTGGCGCGAGAGGGCTGGGGTCTTCGCCTCCGATTTCGGTGCGGCGACTGCTTGTCCCGCGCTATTCCTTTTCGGCAGCGGGCGCACTCGGTTTCTTCTTCTCGCTCGTATCCTTGATCGTCTTACGTGCAGCTAAATCGTATTGGGAGCCAGCCGGCAATGCGATGTAATCCGGCCGATCCGGAAAGACAGGCAGATTGCGATCGTAGAAATGCACTTTGCCGCGACCAACCACATCGGCCTTCGATCCCCGGACGATGATCGCCGTCGCTTCGTCAAGTCCGATGCCAAGTATCTGCGGATAGCGATTGACCAATTGCGTCATGTCTTTTTGACGGCCGCGCTGCGAAAAATGTTGGTCGATGGCAACTCCGCTGATGAAACCTAATCCACCACGTTCGTAACCTGGCGCCATGATGTCGAAGTTCTCGATGGGCGTGGCGCGGGCCAGGTAACGAGCTTGGATCGAAGCGCCAGCCGACGAACCACCGACAACGCCGCCGCGCCGGACAACGTCCTTCATCAATTCATGAGCTTTGGTGCCATAATACGAATCGGCGAAGTTCCACTGGCGACCGCCACCGAACCAGATTCCCGTCGCGTCCTTTAGTGGAGCTAGAAACTCCTGGTCGCTATTCGCCTTGATGCGATCCTTCGTATGGATGAACGTCGCATGTTTGACGCCCATCCGCTGCCATGCTTGGACGGTTCGTTGCTGATCGGACAAAGTATCTCGTTCGCTGCAAGGAACGTAAACCAGCCGGGCCTTGTCGACTCCGCCCGCCAGCTCGACGAAGCGATCCATCAAACCCTTTGGCATTCCGCCACCGCCCACGATGATCAGCGTTCCGTTTTCGACGAAGGGCTCGTTCGGTTTGGACGGCGGGAACGGTTCGATCGTGCGATCGATGGCTTCACGCCGCCATTGCGTCAAGTCGATCACCTGGCGAGCCGAACTTTTTTTCGCGATCTTCTGTTCGCGAAATGGC
>JADFIX010000060.1 GCA_022566435.1 Planctomycetota bacterium | reverse complement strand
CTCTCGACCCCCGTTTTGCATTCACTTCAGCCACTTGGACCATCTGCCCGGCGGTTGGAACGGGAGCCCAAGCACGGTGGTGACGAACAAAACGCCGATGGTCACAATGACGGGTTCACCGTTGGCTGCGCCAAGTAACGAAATGCAAGCGCCGAGGCACACCAACGGGCACCGAAAGGTACCTAAAGGCTTACCACCGCTACTACCGCGCGCACTGTCGTCGACGCCATCATGCTTCTTTGGCATCTCTGGCTTCCCTTATTCTGGAGTTTGTCGCAGGCGGTGAGGAGGGGTTTGGATCGATCCTTCTCAGAATGCCCGAACGACAGTCACAGTACAACCGCTAAGGAACATCGGCCATATGACCGCATTTTTCTAAAAAAAGATCATGAGCGCGCCACTTGCAGCGCCGATACTTGGTGTTGGATCGATCCTTCCCAGATTACCAGGAAGATCGGGGCCGCTGTTCTGACGAATGGCGGCCTTTTTTTGTACCAATACCGCTCTATGCCCGCATATCGGAAGCGCTACAACCACGCTGAAGAAAAGCCAGAACTTCTGTGTAGCGAAGGTTTCGCGCAGTTCGGCGTTCCGCGGGGTGTGCGCACTAGGCTTTCATTTCAGCGGTATCGCTGAAGACTCATGCCACCCAACCATCGATTGACATGCGACACAGGACTAGTCTTCAACGCGCCATGGGTGGCCAGTGCCGTGCTCGCCATGCCGGAGCCAAAAAGTGTTCACTCCACCACCCGTACGCGGGCGGCAGCGTCTTTCGCACGTTCGACGTATTGTCGAATCAAACCCCCATCGATCTTCTTGTACAACTCGACGATTTCCCGTGGATGGTAGTCTTTTCGGAGATAAAAACGGGGGTGGGGCACGGTCCATTGCGGGACCGGTTCTAGGCGACCTTGCTCGAGGTCCCGAAGCACCGCGATCATCGCCTCGATGCCTGCGAGAATCGCCTTGGCGCCGATGGTATGCGGCATGTCCTCCGCGACGATCTTCGGGCGGGCGTGCCGAAGGATCGCCCCGCTGTCGATGCCCTCGTCCAGCAGGTGGATCGTGGCGCCCACGTACTCCGGCTCCTCGTTGAGCAGCGGGTAGAAGTTGGTGGCCGTGCCGCGGTAGTAGGGCGACAAACCGAGATGCATGTTGATCATGCGCCCAGGCCGCCAGCTCAGAAGCGGCGGTTTGATCAGGTTGGTCCCATAAACCACCACGGTATCCAGGCCGGCGTCCTCGAGAAACGAGAGCGTCTCCGGAGAATTCAGCGTACCGGGCGACAGGCGTCGCACAGTACAATTTCCGCGCGATTCCACGAAGGCGGCGTTATGCCCGAAGTAGGCTTCTTCCTGGCGGGCACGTTCGGCGAAGTGGGCGGACACCACGGACTCTTCATCGTCTGTTAAGTCATAGGCGTCCGTATCGGCCGGGGTGTATCCCGTTTCTTCATAGGCCACTGCGGCGACGGGAAGATGCGCGCGAATCGCCTGCGCGAAATAGCGGTGTCGCGTTTCGACGCTCGTCAGGATGGCCAGGTTCATCGTTGGCGCCTCGCCGAGTTCATGGCAATCTGTTTGCGGGGCAACGAAAAAAACGGGAGCGCCGACTCGTTCCGTCGGGCTCCCGTTCGATTTCATCGGTCTTCGATCGACGCGGCGGGCGCCGCGTCAAACCGGCGGTCACGTCAAGGATGGACTGACCGACTTCGTATTCTATGAGCCGATCGTGTACGAGTACATGACGCCGGCGCCCCAGTCGTGCTGACTGTCGTTACGATCCAAATTTGCTTGAACCGACAGGCCAAACTTGGAGGCGTCGGAGATTTCCCATTCAAAGCCCACTTCGCCGATATGGTGGAAGCTAAAGCCGTCCCACGCGCTGGTGCTATACATGTAGTCCGCGACCCAACGAACCGCGCCGTCGGCGCAAAGCGGACCATCGGCACCGATCACCCCGCCGTATTGGAAGTCTCGCGTTTGCAGACCATCGCTGCCCCGACCGAAGACGCCTGCGTCGGCGAGCGTCTGGATGTCGGAGCGATCAAAGTCTTCAAAACTGTCGGAACTGATATTCTCGAAGTTGTCGCCGTTCGCGGACTTGCCCCAAGCGTTGAAGTGCGTCCGAATGCCGCTCTCGTACTCATAGGTCATGATCAAACGCAATTCGCCATCGATTTTTTCCGAGCCATCACCGGTCGGAATCCGAAACGTACCGGACAGGGCGATCGAAGGTAGGTGCAGGTACCCCTCCTTGTGTTCGAACCCCGTTTGTTCATGAAGACGCCACAGCACGCCAAGGTCCGTGTCGTAGTTCCCATCCTCGAACGGGCCTACGTCGCCACCGTCGCCCAGCCAAGCCTTAACCGTGAGAGAAAGTTCGACGTCCTCGCACGCGCCCCACACAAGGCTCGGAGTCAAGAGCCAGTCATCGCTGCTATCGCCGAGGCTCTGCCCCGTTCCCCAGCGGCCGCCAAGGCGTAGATCCAGTTGTCCCGTATTCAGCGGCGTGGCGTCTTCGAAATTCCAAATCTGACTCAACAGGTCGGCGCCCCCGGATGTCCGGGTGGTGACCGACGTGCTCTCCGACTCCTGGCCCCACGCAAGCGAGGAACCGACAAGTACACAGATCAAGGCGATTGATCGTCTCATGACCCTTTACTCCATTCTATTAGCTTCAGAACTATGAAATACTAACGGACAACACCGCGCCACGGGGCCCGTTTCGTACCCGAACATAACGGTTGGGAATCCTACCGACCGCCTGCCGCTGCGCCAACCCTTCCAACCGACCAGCGGTGCGGATCGAATCCGAGCGCCTTTCTGGGCCTGGATTCTGACGTCGCTGACACTATCGACCGGGATGCCTCGGTGACGTGAATAGGATGCGTACTGAAACGATTGGGAACCTACCTTCCGGCAGTTCGCATGTCCGATGCAGAGACGGTGAAAGCGCGCGTTGCCTCGCTCACTCGGCTGGAAAGTCTGTCTTCAACCATCAATTTCAGCACATAGTTTCCAGGTGTAAGTGTGGATGGAATCGTGATTCGCTGTGCAATGAAGAAATCATGACGCCGTCGTCGGCAGTGGTCAATAATCTCCGGCTCTTCGCGCTGCCATACCGACTGTCCTTCGGCGGTGAGTATCTCGATTCGGGTCGAGAACACTGTCCGGTACGCCCCATCGGGAGTCACTTCTGACTTGAAATTACGAATTTCGGAGTAGACGATCGTGGGAATCGGATGACCGGTCACGAATTCGTCATCGCTCATTTCATCATAAACGCCAAACGTCACAACGCGGCGGCAGAGGGCAACGGCCTCGACGATCGGGTCGGCGCGATCGGCGACCAATTCCTGAAGCGTCGTCACGCTTTGCAGCGCGTCCTCGCCGGTCGTAAGCGGATCCTGGGCGAGTGCACTCACGGCGCTGAGCACGTGCATCACGGCCGAAAACAGCCGTGCGGTGTCCGCAGAGAATATCGGTGTCTCGTCGAAGCTGTCCGGTTCGTAGCCGAGCGATCGTTGCACCACGCGGAGTCGCCATGCCGAATCAATGTCACCGTCTCGCTGTGACGCTAACTTGAGATGACGGATGAATCGCTCCGCGGTGACGGGTGCATCGTCCAGTCCAACTTCAAGCGGCGTGTTGGTCGTCTTTTCCGTCGGAAGTTTCTCCTGGTGGATCGGAGCGGACTCAGGTATTCGAACGCTTACCGATCGGATCACCGGAACGGCCAACGTATGTTCCGTTTCGATCCCGTCGGTTAACGCGATCTGCGTATTCGCAATCCCTCGGTCGTTTTTTCCGGTCGCGCGGGGTGCGAGACTGGGGGCGTCCGGGGAAATCTCTTGTGCCAGAGCCCGATCCGTGACTGGAATGGTCGTGGTGGAAACGCGGCTTTTCGGCAACGATCCCGGCGATTCGGACGGTTCTTCGACGATTAGACGATAGGCTTCGGTTCGCGCCAGAAACTCCTCGACCGCGGTTAGCGTCGCACGCTCGCGATTGTCGGTTGGCGGCTGCGCCGACGTCGTGGAAGTGCCGACGTCGCGGGCGGCGCTAGGTGCCACGACCTGAGAGGGCTGCCTCGAGTAAGGCGCTACGCAGCCGACGATGCTCGAGAGCAATGTCGACAGAAGAATGCACGCATCCGTATGACGGGGTCTTCCTTGACCAACCATGGCGAGTTCCTATTAGCGGGCGCTTCGCGCCCCGAGTTTCGTACTATGCTTGACGATGAACTTCTCGATCACGGTTTCCACCGTGGATGCGCCGGTTTTCACGGCCAGATCCGCTTCCAACAGATCACGGCGGCGGTTCTCCAAATCTTCAATCGAGGTATTTTCCAGCTGGCGACGTAGGGCCTCCGGATTCGTGTACATGTTTCGTGCCAATCCCCCGAGATTGGCGCCTTCTTGCCAATCGTGGCGAACCTGCAAGAGGCGACGGACGCCCCAGGCGAGACCGGCGATCGCCCGCCCGGGAGCCACCCGGTCCGTATCCAATACCTGCTGCCAATACCCAAGCGCTGACCGCGTGTCGCCCTCGGCTAGGGCGTCCATGACGGCGAACACCTTTTCCTCGCGATGATGCCCAGTCAGCGCCTGAATGTCCTCCGGCAATACCTCCGTCCGATCGCCGGCGTAGGCGGATAGTTTGGCCAACTCGGTGTCGAGAATGCCGGGGTCGTTCCCAAGCTGATTCTGAAGTTGCCGTGCCGTGGTTACGGCGATCCGTTTGCCGTAGGCGGTGTGCGCTCGTTCAACGACCCAACCCACCACGGAACGCGAGTCGGGTGCATCGCAAGTCACGATCCGCCCGCCCGCCAGAATGATCTTGAACAGCCGTGTGTTTTTGGGGAGCGTGTTACAAAGGAGGATGAGACATCCGGTATCCGACGGTTCGCTGCAGTAGCGTTCCAACACCGCTCGGTTCGCCGTGATAAACGGATCGGCATTATCCACAACAACCACCCGCAGTCCTCCAAGCAGGGTTGCGGTGCGGACTTCATCGAGCACGTCCGCCAACGCGGCATCCGATCCGTCGAATCGAACCGGATCGAATAGCCCGGAACCGTCGTCGAGCTGTTTCAGCAACGACATTAGCGATTCGCGGCGCATGAAGCGGTCAGCGCCAACCAACGCGTAGATGTAGTGGGTGTGGTTCGTGGTTTCCGGCATGCCTATGGATTCTTCTTTTGCTGGTACGACCTAGAGACTTCCGCCATAAGAGCTAATCGCTTCTGAGCTTGCTCGATTACATCAGACGCCTGATCATCAATCTGCGCCGCGCGCACGTAACACTCCCGTGCGAGAAGTTCATCACCCTGGAAAATACCGATATCTCCTAAATTCATCCAGGTCTCCGCGTCCTTTGGATTATAACGCAAGATGCTTCGCAAACGCCGGGCCGCGGACCCGTAATCTTTCTTCTGGCGATAGACCTTCGCCGAACCGTGTAACGCCTTTCGAAGCGTGGGCTGCTGATCGAGCGCGATTTCGTAGGCCGTCAATGCCCGCTCCAGGTCGCCGAGTCCGTAGAGCATGCGGCCGAGTTCCGCGAACCCGTCGGTCAGTAGGGGGTTCAGCTTGACCGCCTCCCGCATTTGCGCGATTCCGCGCCGAGGGTCGTTCATTTCGCCGAACGCCAAGGCCTTTTTGTACAATTCCAGCGCGCGGTCTTGGGTAGAAAAGGACACCATCTTGCGAGTCGTTGTGCCTGTAGAGCGATTGTGGTCAAAAGCCTCGGTCGGACTCGACGGTCCACCCACGGCGGGGCGAGGCGGCGAGACCGTGAACGACTGCGGGGCACTCACCACGCGGTGTGCACCCTTATCACGCACCACCAGCCGGATTTCCAACGCGCCGATCACATCTATCGGAACCCGCCAGTCGAAGCGACCGGTATTCGCCAGCGGATTGGGTGTTGCAGAAATCCACATGCCTTTCGGCAAGTTTCGGTACTCGAATTCGATGGGGCGGGTGGTGAGATGCGAGTCGACCGCCGTCCAACGCAACTGGACGACCCGCCGCCCAAGCATCGAGGTTTGCCGCACTTTGTGAAGCTGTACGACCGGTTCGACGGAGTCGACGAACACTCGCGCCTGGGGTTTCGTGGACGATGAGGGGACCGCGCCAGAGATACCGGCGAGATTTGTGACGCGAAAATAGAAGCCGAACAGCCCGTCCGAGGGCGCCTGAAAACGCAACGGCGATTGCCGATCTTCATCGTATCCGTACGGGTGCCACGAACGTCCTTCGTCTAGCGTGTACCACATCCGCACTGTGTCGAGCGGCAGCGCATCATTATTGACCGCGTACTCGATATCAAAAACACGCGTCTGTACGTGAGAAAACCGCGTTTCCGCGCCCAGGGCGGCGGTAGTTGCGCAAAGACCAGCTAGGCATCCATGCCGTATCGCGTACTTGTGCATCCTGCACCTCTTGTTTTCTATATCACGGAGGAAAATCCGGATTAGTTCGTCCAGAGTATCGGAAACCTAGACCAGACTGCTGCACGATTAAGAGTGCAACGCCGAGGTCACGAATCAACCCCTCACCAAACTGTAATCCACGATTGCAACACTGTCGTCCGCACAACGTATCACCGCCCGCACTGCCAATACTGGTACCCGCCGACGATGCCCGGCATGGAATTGCGATGTAAAGTATGTAGAAACAATAGTTTAAGTGTGCTCCGGCTGCATAGCTGGAACTGCATGGAAAACTTCTCCAAACATGGGCGACCGAAAGAAAACGCTTTCTAGGGGCCGTCAGATAGGGTTTTTGCCGACAATCCCCTTGGCGTGAACCGACGCGCTGATAGACTGCTGGAGTGATCTGGTTCATGGAAGAGCCTCAGGCAAGAAGAAATCGGAGATTTGAAAGCATGGAAGAATACGATCAGCTACGAGAACTTGTCGAAGCTGCGGCTGATGACGTGCGAAAGGCGACAGGCGGTAATAAGGCGGCCGGCACGCGCGTGCGGAAGACGATGCAGCAGGTCAAAGATGCCGCCCAGACTGTCCGCAAGAAGATTCTCGAAGTTCGCGCGGAAGAGGCGGCGTAGCGCTGAGGTCCAACGGGAACCTGGCTTCATTCTTTGGGAATCCCGCACGCTCACAACGTGAGTGTGGAGGAACCGGAGTCGAACCGTATGCCCCCGCCGGTGTTGGCCGATTTAGACGCTCTGGATTTGAGCCAGGTTTGCATCACACAAGAGCAGATCTACGAGAATCTCCCGCACCGACATGAATTCATGCTGCTCGACGGCGTTCTACACCTGGACGCGGATTCCAAGATGATTGTCGCGTTTCGAGACATTCGCGAAGATGATTGGTGGTTTCGCGGTCACGTGCCTGGTCGCCCGCTATTGCCCGGCGTTCTGATGCTGGAGATGGCGGCGCAGGTGTCCGCCGTTTTGGCAAGGCAGGTCGGCGGCGTGAAGGAATTCATTGCCTTCGGTGGAATCGACAATTGCAAGTTTCGGCATGTGGTCACGGCGCCGTCTCGATTGTATTTGGTGTGTGTCGGTAGGGAATATCGCGCGCGGCGCGTTGTTTCCGCCACGCAGGGCGTGGCAAACGGAAAGCTCATCTTTGAAGCCACCATTACGGGAATGATGCTGCGGGAGGACGGATGAGAGACGTGAGGCGCCATCCCGCCGTCGAATAGGCTCACGTTCTTCGGGGGCGCGGCTATCGGTGGTGACCTGCCTATGCCGTGTCCATTTGCACGGACTTCCCACAATGCGGGCAGGCGGCGCGCTGTAGCTTCGTCCACCGTTGGGCGACGACGTGTTCGCGCCGTTTCAATTCTTCAAGGCGGCGCGTGACTTCTTGTTCGCGCTTTTCGGTTTTCGAAACGGTCTTTTGGATGTCGTCTCGCTCTTGCTGAACCGCCGTGATCTGAATCTCCACCGCCTTTTCCCTGGCCAAGACCTGTTCGTGGAAGCATGTCACGTCGTGGAGATGGCCTCTTAGCGCCGCGTCTTTGTCGCTTATGGCTGATTCACGGTTTGCCAATGAGCGCATCTTCGCATCGAGACAGGTTTCATCCTCGTTCAACCGCGATTGCCAATTGTTCAGCCGATCCCACGATCCGGCGATGTTGGACTCCAGCACATTCAGTTCCGTTTGAATATGCCCTATCGGGGGCGGAGGATGTTCCGTGCCATCACCGTCCGCATGGTGCTCAATGCTACAAATGTCGGCCGCGGCGGCGCTATGATTCGGACTGGATTGCGATGAAGTCAATCCGGACGGCGGTTCGGATGGCGTGTGATTCGTGGCAACTTCGCTTGCATCGTTTCGGTCGACGGTATTTTGCTCGCCGTGAGAGAACACGAGAGTCAACGGGCCGATGCCGAGTCGGTCCCCGCGATGCAGCGGTCCGATCGAGATTGGGTTTTCGTTAATACTCACCCCGGTACGACTGCCGAGATCGAAGATCGCCGGTTCGCCGGCAAACCTGAACAAGACTGCGTGTCGGTTGGAAATGCCGTCCGAATCCAGATTAATGGTCGCGTTCCAATGCCGACCGATCAGCGAGACGGCATCCTCCACGATCCATTGCTTGTCGGCGTGAACGAGTGAGATGTGCACCGGCTCGCGAAATTTCGTCGGCTCGACATACGCGAGACTCGTTCCGGAATCTTCCTTCTCGTCGTTCGGAAGGCGGATTGCGATCTGAATCGTGGTGGCCCCGATCGTGATCACGTCACCGTCGTTAAGTAATGCGAGGTCGAAGCGTTCGCCGTTGCAAAGCGTGCCGTGGGAGGTGTGCAAATCCTTGAGTAGTACTTCAGCGCCGGTATTGACGATCACGCAGTGGGCTGCGCTAACGTCCTTGCCGTGGAGAATGATGTGTGCCGGCCGACGTGCGCCGATTAGCGTGACCGGTCTGCGCAGATTCCACGTTTTTTGACCGGCGGAGCCGGCGCCGGCGGTCACCCGCACTTGCGGCGCGGTCGTGGCGAGTTGAATGCCCATTTGGGATTGGGCAGCCATGCGATTCATCGGAAACTTCCCCCGTGCAAAGCCGCCACTTTCTAAAAAGCGGCCGCATCGAGTCCAACTCACGCGCCGGTCCTGCAGTTTCCCACCGGACCGGTGATGCCTGTACGGCTTGCGAACTTTGCGGTATTTAGTCAAATAGAATGTACGATTGCAAACGGCACGCTGCCAAAAAATCCCTTTATTTCAAGAAAGTTATCCGACTAACGTCGCATGAATCCACATGAATATTCTTCTGACCAACGATGATGGTTTTGACGCGCCCGGGCTGGCGGCTGCCTATCAGGCGGTTTGCGGACTCGGTACGGTCTTTGTTGTGGCGCCACGGACGGAGCGATCCGCCTGCAGCCACATGATCACTTTGGGAAGACCGATAAACGTGGAGACCCGGCGGCATGACGAATTCTGCACGGGCTATGCGGTCGACGGCACGCCGGCGGACTGCGTCCGTCTAGCGGTGGCGGAACTCATCCCTGAGCCCATCGACTTGGTCCTATCAGGTATCAATCGCGGCGCGAACTCCGGTGTGGATGTGTTTTATTCCGGCACTGTGGCCGGTGCTCGCGAAGGGGCGATTTTAGGAATCAAGTCGGTCGCGGTGTCGCAAGCAATTCGTAAGGAATTCGACGTGGACTGGTCCGCTGCGACGAAAGTGGTCCGGGCGATCTTGCCGGACTTGTTAACTGAAACGCTTCCGGCACCGGGTTTCTGGAGTTTGAATCTCCCGCTTCCGATACCCGCGAATGGTTTGGAATCCTTGCGCCGCGTACCCATCGCGGTCGATCCCACGCCCATGACGTTTGAGAAGCTGCACGCCGAGGGGGATCCGATCATGAAGTTTGGATACGGCGCGCCCTATTGGAGTAGACATGTGGGGGAAGCCACGGATTTCAGTACGATTCGCGACGGTTTGATTTCGCTTACGGCGATTCCTTTGGCCGGCAAGTTTTAGATTCGTTTTCTCGGCCAACTCGTCGCGCGACCGCAAACCGGACGCTACCATGCGAATGCCCCCGAACAGGCACTAGCCGAGTACGTGGATTCTGAAGCGCTCGAATTCCTCCGCGAGCACTGCGAGCGCTTCGGCTTCAACGTACTCGGCTATTGCCTGATGACCAACCACATCCATCTCGTGGGGACGCCGGCTTTGGAGGATTCGCCGGCGAAGGCGATCGGCTTAGCCCGGGTTGCGCAGTTTGGAAAAATTCGAGGCAATTTTCGGGGTGAAACGGGGTGTGAATCGGCAGTGGCGCTATCGTCAGGCGTAGTCCGAATCTCGAATCCCGTTGTAGTGAGGACTTAGTTGGT